>NZ_JBEYYW010000025.1:0-134852 GCF_040645695.1 Streptomyces sp. NPDC046712
GCCGGGCGGGGGGGCGCGGGGGGGGGGCCCGCCCCCCTGCCGCCCCACCTCGCCCGGCCCGCGGGCTTGGGCCATCGTCGGGCCGGTCGTCACGCCGCCCGGCACGGCGAGCATGATGAACCGGTTCCGTCGCCCATGCGGCTTGCCGGCCGCGGCGGGACCGGTGAGGGCGACCAGGTCGGGCGCCGCGGTCGCGGGCTCCTTCGAGCCGCGCGGAGTGAGGGCCAGCGTTCCGACGTCCTCGGCCTGATCGCCGTCCTCTCCGTCCGCGAGCTCCGCGAGCTGTTCGGCCGTGGGGGCCTCGGCTGCGAAGGCAGACCGCTCGGCGATCCGCTCGGCGACGGCCGGCGGCCACAGCGCGCCCTCGGCGTGTTCGGCGGTGAGGTCGACGAGTTCGGCGGCCGTCGGCCGGTCTGCGGGGTCCTTGGCAAGGCACGACCGTACGAGCTCCGCGAGCTCCGGATCCGTGTCCGCGAGCGGCCCGAAGTCGGGCTCCCCATGGACGACCCGGTAGAGCAGACCGGGCCCGGAGCCGTCACCGAAGGGCGGGCGGCCGATCGCCGCGTACAGGAGGAGACTGCCGAGCCCGAACACGTCCGCGGCACCGGTCAACTGCGGTTCGGCGATGGCCTGTTCCGGCGCCATGTACGCGGGCGTCCCGATGACCATGCCGGTCCTGGTCAGCCGACTCTGGTCGGCGGCGCGCGCCACGCCGAAGTCGATGAGCGACAGGCCGTCGGAGGTCAGCATCACGTTGGACGGCTTGAGGTCGCGGTGCACCATGTCGGCAGCGTGTACGGAGCGCAGGCCGGCCGCCGCCTCCCGCAGCAGCCGCCACAGGGCCCCGCCCGCCAGCGGGCCGCCGTTGAGCCTGATCGCCTCGTTGAGGGTGATCCCCGGGATGTACTCGGTCGCGAACCACGGCGGCTTCGCGGTGCGGTCGCTCGCGAGCAGCCGCACGCTGGCCCCACCGGGCAGCCGGGCCAGATTGTCGAGCTCGTGCCCGAAGTGACTCAGGAAGTCCGGGTCCTCGGCGAGCACGGGCAGCACCCGCTTGACCGCCGCGAACTTCCCGGGCACGGCCCCGAGATAGACCCGCCCCATGCCGCCGGAGCCGAGTACGCCGAGCAGCTTGAACGCGCCGATCTGTCGGGGGTCGCCCGACTCCAGCGGTGTGGCCCCGCTGCCGCTCAAACTAGAGTTGTTTTCCAGTTCCCCCTGCATGAGCCAAAGGGTAGCCGAGCTATCTTACGATCGGTATCGCTCGTCAAGTCACAGAAGTGGCACAAGGGTTGAGAGGTTGCGGAGGCACGGCCACGCCTCCAGGGAGCCGGGGCCGTGCCGGCTAGGGACGGTCAGGACGCGTGGGCGAAGGCCAGGATGCCGGGCGCGGCCGCCGACAGAGTCTCGAAGTGACGGTGGGCGCCCGAGCCGGGGGCCGGCGCCGGGGTGTTCACCGTCCAGACCGTCATCCCGGCGTCGAGCCCGGAGCGGACGCCGGAGGGCGCGTCCTCGACCACCAGACAGTCGGCCGGATCGGCGCCCAGCTTCTCGGCCGCCAGGAGGTACGGAGCCGGGGACGGCTTGCCCTCGCGTACGGACGCGGCGTCCACGATCAGGTGGGGGAGCGGGAGCCCGGTGCGCTCGAAGCGGCCCCGGACCCGGTGCTCGTAGTTGGACGTGACGAGAGCCCACGAGCGGGGAGGGAGAGCGGCGAGCAGCTCGGCCGCACCGTCGAAGGCGGAGTACGTGCCCGTACGGACGTCCTCGTCCTCCAGGTCGTGGAGGAGCGCGAGGCACGCGTCCGGGTCGAGGCCGGGCGCCACGGCGGCGAACGTCTCGACGGGCCGCGTACGCAGCGCCACCGCGTACACCTCGTCCCCGTCCAGCCCGTGGCGCGCCGCCCAGGCATGCCAGACGCGCCGCTGGTTGGCGACCGCGTCCATGAGGGTGCCGTCGACGTCGAAGAGGATGAATTTGCTGGTCACGCGGGTGGAGCTTAGTGACCTGGAATCGAAGCCCTCGTTGGCCGGGGCATGAAGAGCACCCTGGCATACGCCCTGGCCGCCGCCACCCTCGCCGGCCTCGGCCTGGCGGGCGCGGCCGACGCCACACCGAAGCCGCTCACCCGGATCCTCCTCACGATCACGTCCGGGGCGACCGGCGACGTGAAGGAGGTCTACCTGGGGTGCCGCCCGACCGGCGGCAACCACCCCAACGCCGCGCTCGCGTGCGATGCCCTGCACGACGCGGGCGGTGACTTCGACAAGCTGACGACCGCCCCCGACGCGATCTGCCCGATGATCTACGAACCGGTGGTGGCAGAGGCGGTGGGCATCTTCGACAACGCCCCGGTCAGGTGGAAGAAGCAGTTCGGGAACTCCTGCGACCTGAACGCGAAGACGGGCAAGGTCTTCGCGTTCTGACGCACGGCGGTCGGTTCAGACGGACGCGTACGAGACGAACGACGCCCAGGTGCCGGGGGCGACGGCCAGCTGGGGGCCGTGCGGGTTCTTCGAGTCGCGGACGTGGACGGTGGTGGGGTGGGCGGCGACCTCGATGCATTCGCCGCCCTCGCCGCCGCTGTAGCTGGACTTGCGCCAGTGGTAGGCGACTTCGATGCATTCGCCGCCCTCGCCGTCGCTGTAGCTGCTCTTGAACCAGGTCAGTTCCGTGGTGCTCATAGCTCTCCCAGCATCTTCTCGATCCGCGCCAGGGACTCGTGGGGCGTGAGTGCCTGCGCCCGGATGATTCCATAGCGCTCCGTGTAGGTGCGCACCTCCTCCGGGTCGGTGATCAGCCGGGCGTGCCCGTAGATCTCGGTGTACGCGACCTCACGCCGACCCTTCGGGGTCAACAGAGTGAACGACCCGCCCAAGCAGGGATGTTCCGTGCGCTCGGACGGCATGATCTGAAGGTGGACTGTCCGGAAGCGGGCGACCTCAAGAATGCGGCGCAGTTGCTCGCGAAATGCATCGCGACCGCCCATCGGGCGGTTCAAGACCGCCATCTCCAGCACGAAGCTGATGGTGGGCGCAGGCCACTTTTCGAAGAGGGTCTGACGGGCGAGGCGGTCGGCGACCTGCTTCTCGATCGTCTCCTCGTCGTACAGCGGGCGACGCTCACTGAAGACTGCTCGCGCGTAAGCCTCGGTCTGCAGAATGCCCGGCACGGCCTGCACTGCGTAATAGTGCAGCGCCACCGCCTGCGCCTCCGCGTCGGCAAAGCGTCTGAACCAGTCCGGGTGCCGCGTCCGCGCCCTCGCCAGCGCCTCCCTCACGTCCTCCACCGCCGCCGCCAGGACGCCCCCGGCGCCCAGCGCCTGGTCCGCCCGTAGCAGGAAGTCCGGCTGGGGTGTCCGTACCCCGCGCTCCACCGACGAGACCAGGTCCTCGCTGCAGTGCGTGGCCTCCGCCAGCTCCGACTGACTCAGGCCCGCGTTCTTCCGCAGCACCTTGATGATTTTCCCGAGCGCACTGAACAAGTGCGCCGTACCGTCGACTTCGGACGGCCGTTCCGGCCGTTCCTCCTCGTTCCCCGACATCCGTACCGCCTTCTTGGCGTACCCGTACAGTTACCCAGCGTCGTGGCGTCGCTGCTGGTCAGCGTACGGCGGACGGCCCAGGCTCAGGGTCATGAAGTCCGAAAACGCCACTCCAACCAGTGAGTTCGTCCTCCGTCTGTCGGCCACCCGCCGCGGCGCCCGGCTCGCGCGGTTGCTCGCCGTGCAGCAGCTCCACGAGTGGGGCGTGCCGGACCCCGACGCCGCCGAGCTGGTCGTCGCCGAGCTCGCCTGCAACGCCGCCACGCATGGTCGCGTTCCCGGCCGGGACTTCGAGGTGCGGATGGAGCGGGGTGAGGATCACGTACGGATCGAAGTCTCCGACACCCGCGGCGAGCGGGAGCCCGAGCCCGTCGCCGTACCGGACGAGGGCGGATACGGGCTGCTGCTCGTATCCGCCCTCGCCACCGCCTGGGGCGTCAAGGCCCGCTGTGTCGGCAAGACCGTCTGGGCGACGGTCCCGATCAGGCGATCGGGTCGAACCGGGTGCTTCCGAAGAGCAGTCCGCTGAGCTGCCGCCCGCGGAACGGGGCGCTCCAGCTGCCCGTGCCCGGGTAGAAGTAGCTGCCGTCGGGGCTGTCGACGAACAGGTCGGGGCGGCCGTCGCGGTCGCCGTCGCCGATGCCGACGATGTGGCTGTATCCGCCCCAGCCGGAGCCGATCTTGATGCGGGGGGCGAAGGTGCCGTCGCCCTTGCCGAGGTGGAGCCAGAGGACACCGCTCTTGTCCCGGGCGACGAGGTCGCCTGCGGGGGCGCCGGCGATGTTGCCGGTGGCGACGATCTGGTTGTAGCCGTGCCAGCCCGTGCCGAGCTTCACGCGGGTGGTGAAGGGGGTGCGCCAGCTGCCGGTGCCCTTGTGGAGCCAGAGGGCCCCTGCGGCGTCGGTGGCGACGAGGTCCGGCTTGCCGTCACCGGTGAGGTCGCTGCCCGCGGCGATCTTGTTGTAGCCGCCCCAGCCCCCGCCGATCTTGTAGCGGGGGGCGAAGGTGCCGTCGCCCTTGCCGAGGTAGTGCCACAGGACACCGCTCTTGTCCCGGGCGACGAGGTCTCCGGTGGGGGCGCCGGCGATGTTGCCGGCGGCCTCGATCTGGTCGTAGCCACCCCAGCCGCTGCCGAGCAGGGTGGTTCCCGCTTCCACCAGCTGACCGTAGTTGGCGTACGGCGAGTAGAAGGAGTCGTTGCGCCAGAGCCTGCCCGAGCCGTCCCGGGCGAGCACGTCGGGCGTGCCGTCGTCGTCGAAGTCGTGCGGGGCTGTCTTGCGGGTGACGGTGAACTTTCCGGACGCGACCAGGGTCGGGCCGATGCCGTTGAGCGGCCGGGCGGAGATCTCCCAGGTGTACGCGCCGTTGTACGCGCTGCGGCTCGTGTCCAGATCGCCCCACCAGTCGTAGCGGGCGACCGGGGTCTCAGGGTGGTACACGCCTGCCGTGGCGGTCTTGCCGGTCCGGACATGACGCAGGGTGATCTTGACTTCTGCGTTGCTCCGGGACAGCTGCCATTCGAGCGGTACCCGGCCCCGGTTGGCGTCGAGGTCGATCACGGCGGGGATGTTGTGGCCCGTCAGGGTGAGCTTGGTCGGTTCACCCGTGCTCGCCACGACCGTGGCCGTCGGCGTGCCGTCGGGACCGGGTGCGATCCGGAAGAGGCTCTCGCCCTGGGCGACCGTGCCCCCACGGACCAGCTGCGTGCCGTCGGGCGCGTCGGCGGCCGATGCGAGGTGATCGAGGAGCTTGACGGGGGCCTTGGCTTTGTCCGTCAGGCTGCGCGCGGTGAGCGCGTACAGGGGGCTGGCATCGCCGTTGGCGAAGCCTCCGCGCTCGCCGTACGTCACCCAGTCGCCGACGAGCCCGACCTCGACCTCGCCCGCGTATGCGTCACCGAGACCGAAGGTCTGCTTCTCGCCGGTGGCGCGGTCGAGGACGACCACCGTCCCCCGGTGGTTCGCGTCGTACTGGACCCAGGCGATGTGTGTCGCCGAGACGGTGAGGTCGCCGTTCGCGGCGGCAGCGGGGAAGTCGTACGTCTGGGTCACGGCGCCGCCGGCGAGGTCGAGCAGGCCCAGATGTTGCTTGGCGGCCGTACCCGTACCCGTCGTGAAGGTCACCAGCCCGTGCTCGGAGGTGCCCGCACGGACGGAGACGGCCGTGACGCCCTGCGGCAGGCCGGTCACCGCACGATCGGCGGTCCTGTCGCGCATGACGAGGCCCTGGTCCCCGGTCGTCGGCTCGGGGGCGGAGGTGAAGAGGGCCCTGCCGGCGGCTCCCACGTACCGCACGCCGTCGCCCAGCGTCCTGCGGTCGAGGTCCAGCAGCCGCGTGCCGGTGCTCATGTCCACGAGGCGGACATTGCTTTGGGAGATCTCGCTCACGACATCCCCGGAGCCGGTGCTCTGCACCCCGACGCTCCACCCCAGGTCGGTCACGGCGCCGGTGGCGAACGACGTCCAGTGCTGCTCGGCGTACCCGTCGTGGTAGGTCCTGGTCAGAAATCCCGTCGCACCCGCGCCGACGACCTTCGCGTCCGTGGGAAGCGGGATGACGTTCTGTGTGCCTGCCTCGGCGGCTTCGGCCGTCGTCCCCGCGACCGCACCCGAGGGTGCGGCTGAGGGTGCGGCGAAGGCCGGAGCGGCGGTCAGCGCGCCCGTGGTCATGGCCAAAACGGTGGCGACGGCTACGGCGAGCTGTCGACGGGTGGGCCGAGCGTGGATCAAGGACTGTTCCTCCCCCTGAGGGACCAGGCGCACCGTGCGCCACGCACCGTCAGACCCCTTACTGGGTAGAAGAGTTGTACGAGTGACAGGTGCGACTTGAAATTGACCTGTGACGCCGGCGGGCGGTCGGTAGAGTCACTGACGTGAACACCGGACCGGCGCAGACGCGCCACTCACGGATTGGCCACCCGGTGGTGGACTGATCGCACGGCGGGTGCGCTCGACGCACCCCCTCGTTCCGACACGCGGTTCTCGCGGACCTCCCAGTGCTCCCGCACTTCGAGTCCATCTTTCGTGTCGAACCAACAGCGAGGTCAACCGTATGTCAGTCACGTTCAACCACACCATCATCGCCGCCAAGGACAGCGGCGAATCGGCTCTGTTCTTCCGGGAGTTGCTGGAACTTCCCGAAGCGCCGTCCTGGGGGCCGTTCACCAACATCCAGCTCACCGACGGCGTGCTGCTCCAGTTCGCGACGCCGCCGCCGCACATCGAGATCCAGATGCAGCACTACGCCTTCCTGATCGACGACGAGCTGTTCGACCGGGCGTACCGGCGGCTGTGTGATCGCGATGTCGAGCACTGGGCCGATCCGCAGATGCGGCGCCCGGGCGAGATCAACAACGAGCACGGCGGCCGGGGCGTGTACTTCAAGGACCCGGCCGGTCACGCGATCGAGCTGATCACCCGCCCGTACCTCTAGAGCGGAGCCGTAGCCGAAAGCCCCGGGCGGGACGTGGTCACCACGTCCCGCCCGGGGCTTTCGTGCCGTCGGATCAGGCCACGGAGGTGGGCCTGCTGTTGGGCATGCTGGTGGCCTCGCGCTGGCCGAAGGGGGCGCTCCAGCTGCCCGTGCCCTTGTACAGGTACGTGTCGGTGTTGGCGGCGTTGGTCGCGAACAGGTCGGGGCGGCCGTCGCGGTCGGCGTCGCCGATGCCGACGATGTGGCTGTACCCGCCCCAGCCGGAGCCGATCTTGACGCGGGAGGCGAAGGTGCCGTCGCCCTTGCCGAGGTAGAGCCACAGGACACCGGCGCTGTCGCGGGCGACGAGGTCGCCGGCGGCGGCTCCGGCGATGTTGCCGGTCGCGGTGATCTGGTTGTAGCCCTGCCAGCCCGTGCCGATCTTCACGCGGGCCGCGTACGGGGCGCTCCAGCTGCCGGTGCCCTTGTAGAGCCACATGGCTCCCGAGGCGTCGGTGGCCACGAGATCGGGCTTGCCGTCGCCGTTGAGGTCGCTGCCCGCGGCGATCTTGTTGTAGCCGCCCCAGCCGGAGCTGATCTTGTACCGGGGGGCGAAGGTGCCGTCGCCCTTGCCCAGGTAGTGCCACAGCACACCGGCGGTGTCGCGGGCGACGATGTCTCCGTGGGCGGCTCCGGCGATGTTCCCGGCGGCCTCGATCTGGTTGTAGCCACCCCAGCCACTGCCGAGCAGCTTCTGCTCCCCGGACATCAGCTGGCGGTTGTAGCTGTCGTAGTACGAATCGGCGCGGTACAGCCGGCCCGAGCCGTCGCGCAGGAGCACGTCCGGGGAGGCGTTGTCGTTGTAGTCGTGCGGGGTGGCCTTGCGGACGACCTTGAACGTGCCGGAGGCGACCAGGTTCGGCCCGATGCCGTTCATGGGCGTGGCGTCGATCTCCCACGTGTAGTCGCCGTTGTACGCGCTCTCGAACTTGCCGTCGTTGAGCTGGCCCGTCCAGTCGATGCGCACGACGTCGTTCGGCGGCTGGGTCACGGTGAAGCTGAAGAACTTGCCGGTCCGGACGTGGCGCAGGGTGACCTTGGCGTGCACGTTGTACCGGGACACCGTCCACTCGAACTGCGCCCGGCCCCCGTTCTGGTCGAGGTCGATCACGGCGGGGACCTTGGAGCCCAGCAGGGCGACCTTGGTGGACTCGCCGCTGCTCGCCACGAGCGTGGCGACCGGGACGCCGTCGACGCCCGGGGCGATCCGGTAGAGGCCCTCGCCCTGCTCGACCGTGCCGCCGCGCACGACCTGCGCGCCGTCGGGTGCGACGGCGGCCGTGAGGGTGTGGTCGAGGAGCTTGCGGGTGGTGACCCCGTCCTTCAGGCTGCGAGCCGTCAGGGCGTACAGCGGGTCCTTCTCGAGGTCGGTGAGGCCGCTGCGCGTGCCGTACGTGACCCAGTCGCCGACCAGGCCGACCTCGACGTCGCGCCGCCAGGCGTTGCCGACCTTGAAGTTCTGCGCCGCCTTGGTCGCGCGGTCGACGGCCACGACGGTGACGTTGTACGCCGCGTCGTACTCGACCCAGGCGAGGTGCGTCGCCGAGAGAGCGATGGTGCCCTTCGCGGTCGCCGGGAGCTCGTACGTCTCCGTCACCGCGTTGGTGGCGAGGTCGAGCGTGGCCACGTACTTCTTGGCCGTCGCGCCCGTGCCGATGGTGTAGGTCACCAGGGCGTGCTCGGCCGTGCCGGGCTTGACGCCGACGCTCGTGGCGTCTCCCGGGAAGCCGGTCGTCATCTTGCCCGTCGCGCCGACCGCGTTCATGTGGATGAGCCGGTCCCCGTACGCGTTGAACAGGGTGGTGAAGAGGGCCTTGCCCGCCGCTCCCGCGTACGTGACGTCGCCGCCGAGCTGCACCGAGCGCAGCTTCTGCCCGGTCGCCATGTTGATGAGGTCGGCACCGGTGCCCCAGTTGACGGCCACGATGTCGCCCGAGCCCGTGCTCTCGACCTTGCCGCCCCAGTTGATCTCCGTCGCGGGGGAGCCGTCCGCCGGAACCCAGTACCGCGTCTCGGAGTAGGCCTCCTCGCCGTAGGGCGCGGTCTGGCTGAGGGTCAGGTAGCCCGTGGCGCCCGCGCCGAAGATGGTGCTCTTCTTCGGGAACGGGGCGACGCTCGTCGTGGTCGCTGCCGCTTCCGTCGTGCCCTCGGCCGCCGGGGCGGCGATCGCCGGGGCGGTCAGCGCGCTCGCGCCGACGGTGACGGCGAGGACGGTGACGACGGCTGCGGTGAGCCGACGGCGGGCGGGACGTGCGTGGGACAAGGTGTGTTCTCCTCAGGATGACCAGGCGCACCATGCGTTGCGCCTGGTCAGACTCTCGATCACGGATGAAGGTTGTACGCGCGTTCGACGTTCTCGGCGGCGGCGATCAGGCGAGGTGGTTGTGCGAGGACGCCGTGCCCCAGGAGCCACCGATCTCCTCAGGCAGGCGGAAGGGCGCGCTCCAGCTGCCCGTGCCCTTGTAGAGGTACGCCGGACCGTCGGGGCGCTGTGCCACCAGGTCGGGGCGGCCGTCGCGATTGGCGTCCCCGACGCCGACGAGCTGGCTGAAGCCGCCCCAGCCGGAGCCGATCTTGATGCGCGGGGCGAAGGTGCCGTCGCCCTTGCCGAGGTGGAGCCACAGGACGCCGGCGGTGTCGCGGGCGACGAGGTCTCCGGCGGGGGCGCCGGCGACGTTGCCGGTGGCGACGATCTGGTTGTAGCCGTGCCAGCCCGTGCCGAGCTTGACGCGCGGCGCGAAGGGGGCGCTCCAGCTGCCGGTGCCCTTGTGGAGCCAGAGGGCGCCCGCTCCGTCGGTGGCGAGGAGGTCGGACTTTCCGTCGCCGTTGAGGTCGCTGCCGCCGGTGATCTTGTTGTACCCCTGCCAGCCCGTGCCGATCTTGTAGCGGGGGGCGAAGGTGCCGTCGCCCTTGCCGAGGTAGTGCCACAGGACGCCGGCGGTGTCGCGCGCGACGATGTCGCCGTGGGGGGCTCCGGCGATGTTGCCGACCGCCTCGATCTGGTTGTAGCCGCCCCAGCCGCTGCCGAGCAGCGCGCTCTTGGACAGCTGGACCTCGTTGTTCCACGAGTGCGTGTCGTCACGCCACAGCCGGCCCGACGAGTCCCGCCGGAGCAGGTCGGGGGACCCGTTGTCGTTGTAGTCGTGCGGGGCGGTCTTGCGGGTGACCGTGAACGTGCCGGAGGTGACCAGGTTCGGGCCGATGCCGTTCTGCGGCTTGGCGGTGAGCGTCCAGGTGTACGCCCCGTTCGGCGCACTGCTCGACGTGCCGTTGTCCGACACATCGCCCATCCAGTCGCCCCAGACGACACCGTCGAGCCCGGTGGCAGCCGGGTCGAGGTCGGCGCCGGTGAGCAAATGCACCTCTTGCGTCGCCCCGGTCCGGTTATGGCGCAGCGTGACATCCGCCAGGACGTTGGACCGCGACAGTGGCCAGGCCATGGGCACCACGCCGCCGTTGCGGTCGAGGTCGATCACGGCGGGAAAGCGGGGGCCGCCTCGCAGCGTGACCTTGGTGGGTTGGCCGGTGCTCGCCACGAGTGCGACGACCGGGGTGCCGTCGGTCCCGGGGGAGATCCGGTACAGCCCCTCTCCCTGAGCCACGGTGCCGCCCCGTACGAGCTGCGTGCCGTCCGGCGCGGTGGCGGCCGACTCGACGTGGTCCAGGAGCTTGCGCGTCGCACCGGTCTCCAGGGACCGCGCGGTCACCGCGTTCAACGCGTGCGGTACGTACGACGAGAGGCCGCCGGCCTGCCCGTACGTCACCCACGTCCCCACCAGACCGATGCTGACGGCACTCGTGGAGGCACCCAGCGGGATCTCCTGCGTCGTTCCGGACGCCCGGTCGGTGACGACCACTCTCGTGTCGGTGGCGGAGCGGTACTCCACCCAGGCCACGTGCGTGGCCGACAGCTCGACGTCCCCGATCGGCTGCCGTGGTGAGACGATCTCGCGGGTCTGGGTGACGGCACCGGTGGTGAGGTCCAGCAGGGCCCAGTACGCCTTGCTCGTCGGCTCGGTGCCGGTGCGGTACGTCAGCAGGGCGTGGTCGGGCGTGCCTGCTGAGGCGGACACCTTCGTGGCGTTCGCCGGCAGGCCGGACACCTTCCGGTGGGACTGCGTACCGCCGGTCTTCTCGACGAGAAGAAGCTCCTCGCCCCCGGCCGCGTCGGGGACCCGTACGAAGAGGGATGTTCCCACGGCTCCGGCGTACGTCGCATTGGTGTGGAACGAGCGCGGGGCGACGCTCAGCACCTCCGATCCCGTGGACATGTCCTTGAGCGTGAAGAGCCCGTCCGTGTGGACGACAACCGCGTCCGAAGCGCTGGTTCCGTAGACGTGCGTGGTGTACGGCAGCGCCGTAGAGGATCCGTCGGCGAAATTCGTCCAGAGCCACTCGGTCCGGCCGGCGGTCATGAAGCCCGTCGAACCCGCGCTGATGATGCGGGAGTCGCCCGGGAACGGAACCACCGCCGCCTCCTCCGCCCCCGCGGCCGAAGCGAGCGCGGGCGCGAGGGCCTGCGCCGGGGCGGCCGCCGCCGGGGCGGCCGCGGTCACGGCGAGTGCGACGCCCACCGCGACGGCGAGTCTGCGGCGGAAGGCGGGCGAGAAGACATGAGAGTGGTGCAACGGACGGGCCCTCCCCTTGAGGCGACCGCGCGCACCCCACCCAATGCGGGACGGCGGTCGGAAGACACGGAGGCGGCCGGAGGATTCCCCCCATCCGGATCATCGCCTCCGTGGACGTTGGCCGGAGGATAGCAACCTCCGGGACACCCGTCACGATCTTTACCGCCGCTCCACCACGCCCCGCACGTACGCCGCCTGACCCGCGTGCTGGTTGTCCTCCGCGATCACGCTCACCAGGCGGACGCCGAGGGTGACCGGCGGGTCCCAGGAGTCGTCCACGACGCGGTCGAGGTCGGCGTTGGTCACGGACCCGAGGTGTTCCAGGGTCCTGGCGTGGACGGCGTCGTAGTAGCCGAGCAGCAGCTCCGCCGGGGCACGGACCTTGGCGACCTGGGTGCTGGAGTGGCCGAAACCCGTGGCCCCCGCGGGGAACGGGAGGCCGAAGCGGGACTTCCAGCCGTCGGACGTCCACAGCTGATCCGTGCCGAACGCGCCCGCGATGTGGTCGTCCTGAATCCGGGTCAGGTGCCAGACCAGCCACGCGATCGTGTTCGCGTCCTCGTCGATCCTGACGGTCAGCTCGTCCTCCGTCAGGCCCTCGACGGCTCCGTACACGGCTTCCTGGACGCGGCCGAACGCGTCCAGCAGCAGGTCGGCGCTCCTCATGTCACTCACTCCTCGCTCGGCGGTGCGGTGTGCTCCACCCAGTGGGCCATCGAGGAGGCGCCGGGGACGGACCGCGCGGCCGGTGACATGGCCGGGAGACGGCCGAGTTCACCTAGTCGGTGGTCAGGATCCGCAGGGCCCGGACGAACGCCTCCCGGTCCGCCGCCGGAAGCCGGGACAGCAGGCGTTCCTCGCCCCGCTGGATCTCCGCCTGCACGGTGTCCCGCAGCTCGCGGCCCTCGCGGGTGAGGGAGAGCAGGCGCGCCCGGCGGTCCGAGGGGTCCGGGCGGCGGCGGATCAGTCCGCGCGTCTCCAGGTCGTCGAGGACCGCGATGATGCGGGTCTTGTCCGCCCGGATGGCCTCGGCCAAGGCGGCCTGGGTGCGGATGGGCGTCTCGTCGAGGTGCAGCAGGACCGCGTACGCCCACATGGTCACGCCGTGGGCGTCCAGGACCGGCTGTTCCGCGGCCATCAGGGCGCGGCCCAGTGGCACGACCATCGCCGCGAGATCGGGACGGGACTCTTCCATGGCCTCCATGGCCCCGAAAATACCCGTTGACAATTCATAAGCCCGAGCAGATCGTAAGCGCATGCGTATCTCTTCGAAGGGCTCGAAAGACTCGGAACGTACGGAGCGGTTCGACCGGTTACGGCTCCTCCACGCGCGCGTGGTCCAGGACAGCGTGGACCTGGTGCGCCGGGTGACCCCCGCGGATCTCTCCCGACCGACGCCCTGCGCCGGATGGACCCTTGCCGATCTGCTCGCCCACATGACCGCCCAGCACCGTGGGTTCGCGGCTGCCGCGCTCGGGCAGGGCGGGGATCTCACCCACTGGTCCGAGAGCGCCGTCGACATCGCTCGATACGCCGACGCGGCCGAGCGGGTGGTCGCCGCCTTCGCGGCCGTGGACGCCCCGGACCGGCCCTTCCTCCTGGCCGAGTTCAGCGTCGACCGGCCCTTCTCCGCCGACCGGGCCATCGGCTTCCACTTCATCGACTACGTGGTCCACGGCTGGGACGTCGCCCGCACTCTCGACCTCCCGTACGAACCCGGGCCCGACATCCTGGACGCCGCGCTGCCGATCGCCCTCGCCGTCCCGGACGGCGACGCCCGCCTCGCGCCGGACAGCCCCTTCCGTCCCGGCCTCACCCCGGCGCCCGATGCCGGGACGCTGGACCGGATCCTCGCGGCCCTCGGCCGAGGCCGCCCGAGCTAACCGTCCGCCCGCTCCGCCCGCCACCGCGCGACCGTCGCCTCCACGTCGAACGGCTTCAGATTCAGCAGCGGCCCCGCCGGCGGTCGGGCGAGGGCCTCGACGATCTTGGTGTTGATCTCGCCGAGGATCCGGCGCACCTGCGTCTCCGACGTGGCCCGGCCGATCGCCTCCACCGCGTCCTCCGCCTCCTTGCGGAGGGCCAGCGAGGGCGGGAGGACGGCCCCGCCCTCGCGGTGCATCTTGCTCTTGATCCACCACAGCGGGTCGTACGGGGCGCTGTCGTCGTCGAGCGGCTTCCCGAAGCCGGGCAGCTTCTTGAACTCCCCGCGTTCCATGGCCTCGCGGATCTGCTTGTCCACGAATGACTCGAAGCTGACGCCGGGCGGTTTGCGTTCGGTCATGTGTCCAGGCTAAAAGGCAGGAGCCCCGCTCGTGCCCGAAGGCACGGAGCGGGGCTCCTTGGGTACTTCTCTAGCCGTGCGCGATCGCCGACCCGGGCAACTTAGGCCGGGGTGACGTTCTCCGCCTGCGGGCCCTTCGGACCCTGCGTGACGTCGAAGTTCACGACCTGGTTCTCCTCGAGGGAGCGGAACCCGGACGCGTTGATCGCGGAGTAGTGGACGAAGACATCCGGGCCGCCGCCGTCCTGGGCGATGAAGCCGAAGCCCTTTTCAGCGTTGAACCACTTGACGGTTCCGGTAGCCATAAGCCCTCCTTGGGCCAAAGGGTTGCCCTGCTCCAGAACCTGCAAACAAGTCTGAAAACTACAAAAGCCTGCGGGTCACATGCTCCGCAGGCTCTGTACTGCAAGGGAAACCAAACTGCAACTTGCGATGAGCGTAGCACGCAGGGTGTGCGCCGCACTAGAGGGAAAGATCACGTCACCCACACGTTTGATGCGCTTCTCATGTGCTGACGTGAGCGCCACGCGCGCCCCGGCGATGTCCACCGTACGAGACAGGTCTAGCCTCGCGATGTGGACAATGCAACCGACGACCACCAGCGCAGCCGGCCCCGCGTCGGACACATCCAGTTCCTGAACTGCCTCCCCCTCTACTGGGGCCTGGCGCGTACCGGAACGCTCCTCGATCTGGAGCTGACCAAGGACACCCCGGAGAAGCTCAGCGAGCGGCTGGTGCGCGGCGACCTCGATGTCGGCCCCATCACCCTCGTCGAATATCTCCGCAACGCGGACGATCTTGTCGCTCTGCCGGACATCGCCGTGGGCTGCGACGGCCCCGTCATGTCCTGCGTGATCGTCTCCCAGCGGCCCCTGAAGCAGCTGGACGGGGCGCGGGTGGCGCTCGGGTCCACCTCCCGTACCTCCGTACGCCTCGCGCAGCTGCTGCTCGCCGAGCGGTACGACGTCCAACCCGACTACTACACGTGCCCGCCGGACCTCGGGCTGATGATGCAGGAGGCGGACGCGGCCGTCCTGATCGGCGACGCCGCCCTGCGGGCCTCGCTGCACGACGCCCCGCGGCTCGGTCTCGAGGTCCACGACCTGGGGCTGATGTGGAAGGAGTGGACGGGGCTGCCCTTCGTCTTCGCCGTGTGGGCGGCGCGCAAGGACTTCCTCGCCCGTGAGCCGGGGACCGTGCGCGAGGTGCACGAGGCGTTCCTGGCCTCGCGCGATCTGTCCCTGGTGGAGGTCGCCAAGGTCGCGGAGCAGGCCGCGCGCTGGGAGTCCTTCGACGCGGAGCTCCTGGAGCGGTACTTCCGGACACTGGACTTCCGCTTCGGGCCCGAGCAGCTGGCGGGGGTGCGCGAGTTCGCCCGCCGGACCGGCCCGACGACCGGTTTCCCGGCGGACGTGAAGGTGGAGCTGCTCGGCTGAGGTCAGGGGGACGGGATCGGTGCCTGCATGTGCCGGCTGATCCACTCCATCGAGCCGTCCCCCATGCCCCGGATGTAGCTCCTGGCGTTGTGCTCGCCGCCCTGGATGACCTGGAGGCGGGTCTTGACCGGCCCCTTGCCGTAGTTCTTGATGAAGGACTTCAGCCGGGGACCGCCCGACTCCTCCGAGCCGATCTGGAACGCCAGGTAGACCTGGTTCTCCTTGGTGTCCGGCTTCGCGCCGAGCGCCTTGGCGAGCTTCTCCGGGTTGTTCGCCTGCCGTTCCGCCTCGTGGCCCGCCCACAGCGGGGAGTCGGGGACGGTGTCGGGGCCCGACGCGATCACGGCCTTGAACCGGTCGGGGCGCTGGAGCACCGCCTTCAGACCGGCGAAGGCGCCGGAGGACGAGCCCATGAACGCCCAGCCGTCACGGGACTTGAAGGTACGGAAATTCGCCCGGACGAAATCCGGTACGTCCTCGGCGAGCCAGGTGCCCATTTTCGGCTGCCCCGGGATATCGCTGCCGTCGTAGTAGTAGGTGTCGTCGGGGTTGAGGACAGGCATCACGACAATGAACGGAAGGCTTTTCCCTTCCTGTGCCCACGTGGTGATGCTCGACTGCAGTTTGAGGTCCGTGCCCATCCAGTAATTCACCGGATAGCCGTTCCCGCCGGGCAGTGCCACGAGGACGGGGAAGCCGCTGTCGGCGTACTTCGGGTCGAAATACTGCTTCGGGGCCCACACCCACACCTTGCCCGTGAAACCGGACTTCGCGCCCTCGAGCGTGGTGACACCGATCTTGGTGCCGTCCTCAAGGGTGTTGGCCGTGGTGAAGCTCGCCTTGGGGCCGGTGGGGAAGACGGTTTCCGGGACCTTCGCCCGGGGAGTACGCGGCGCGCCCGAGGCAGTCGGCTTGTCGGCCGTGGCCGTCGATCTCGGAGTGTCGAACGAGACGGGAGCGCCCTCCGAGCAGCCGCTGACCAGAGCGGCCGCCGTACTGAGAGCGAGGGTGACGGCGAGGATCCTCGGGAGGCGTTTCATCGGGCGACTCCGGGTGTTTCTGGACACGGCGACTTATTACGGAAGGGAGGAGGGACGTGGTGGGGGATCGGTTGGCTGGGTACGGTTCCGAATCGTGGTGATGCGGCCCACGAAGGGCTCCGCGCTGCTGGAAGGGGAGACATGCAGCCGCTCGAAGCAGGGGAACCGAGGACCATCGGTGCCTACCGGCTCCTCGGCCGTCTCGGCTCCGGCGGTATGGGGCGCGTCTACCTGGCCCGCAACGAGGGCGGCCGGACCGTCGCCGTGAAGATCGTGCACCCGCACTTCGCCCTGGACGAGCAGTTCCGGGCCCGGTTCCGGCGTGAGGTGGAGGCCGCCCGGCTGGTCGGCGGCCAGTGGACCGCGCCGGTCCTTGACGCCGATCCCGACGCCGCCGTGCCGTGGGTCGCGACCGGTTACGTCGCCGGGCCGACGCTCGCCCGGGCCGTGGAGGCGATCGGCCCGCTGCCCGAGCACACGGTACGGACCCTGGGCGCCGGCCTCGCGGAGGCGCTGGCGGGCGTGCACGGGCTCGGCCTGGTCCACCGCGACGTGAAGCCCTCCAACGTGCTCGCCACCCTGGAGGGCCCGCGGCTCATCGACTTCGGCATCGCGCGGGCCACGGACGGCACGGCGTCGCTGACGGCGACCGGGGTCTCCATCGGCTCGCCCGGCTACATGGCGCCCGAGCAGATCCTCGGCCACGGGGCGACGGGCGCGTCCGACGTGTTCTCGCTCGGCGCGGTCCTCGTGTACGCGGCGACCGGCGCCCCGCCCTTCCCCGGTGACACCTCCGCCGCCCTCCTCTACAAGGTCGTCCACGAGGAGCCCGAGCTGGGCGGAGTGTCGGGCCGGTTGCGGGAGCTGGCGACGGCCTGCCTCGCGAAGGACCCGGCAGACCGCCCCGCCCCGGCCGCGGTCGCGGCCGCGCTCGCCCCGGCCGGCGCGGCGGCGCTGGTGGCGGGCGGCTGGCTGCCGGGCCCCCTGGTCGAGGAGATCAGCCGGACCGCCGTACGCCTCCTGGAACTCGACGCGGATACGGGAGCGACGCCGGGCGTTGGTGCCGCGCCGGCGTACCTCCCCGGCCCTGCCACGGCGCTCGACCCCAGCGTCTCGGGACCCGTCCCCTTCACCGCCTCTTCGGTGTCGCCCCCCGGCCCCGGAGGAGCCGTGACCGGCCCGCCGTCGGGTGTCTTCGGGCCGCCGGTGCCCCTGACCGCCCCGCCGTCCGGTCCGACGAACCCGCCGTCCGGTCCGACGACCCCGCCGTCCGCGGCGCCCGCCCCGTCGTCGGGTCCGACGGCCCCCGGCAGCGTGCCCGCCCCCAGGCAGGGGGAGGAGGACGGAGCCGGGCAGCGGCAGGTGACCCTCTCCGTGGCGGCCGGACGGCGGGTCAGCTGTACCGTCGCGCTCGCCGTCGCCGGGGCGCTCGCCGCCGTGACCCTGGGGGCGGGGTTCCTCTTCGACCTGATGCCGGGCGGCCGCCGCGCCGCCGACGCCGGCAAGACCGGTGGAAACACGGCGAGTCCGCCCGCCGCCACCTCACCCACGCCCGCCCCCGGCTCCGTCCCCTCCGCCTTCCTCGGCACATGGACCGGGCCCACCACGGAACGAAACGGCTCCCCGCACGGCGACTTCACGGCCGTCGTCGCCAACGGCGGCACGGGCGAGGACGTCGTCCGCACCACCCACAGCATCAGCGTCCTCGGCACCACCGTCCGCTGTTTCGGGATCGGCAGGCTGACCTCCGCCACCGCGACCGAGCTGCGCATCGCGGACCGCACCGATCCCGACCGCCCCGGCACCGCGGGCCTCTGCACCACCGGGACATCGAGCTTCACACTGACCCGGAACCCCGACGGCACCCTCACCTACCGGTCCGACGAGGAGGCGGCCGGCCGACCGACCGGCACCCTGCGGAAGTCCTGAGAACCGCTGGCGTAGGCTGGTTCAGTCTGTCCAGAACCCCTCCGAAAGGGACTCACCCGGTGACCGAGAAGGCCGACCTTCAGTCCGTCCTCGACCGCGCCGCAGCGGGTGGCCGGATCACCCCCGAGGAGGCGCTCGACCTCTACCGCTCGGCGCCGCTGCACGCGCTGGGCGCGGCCGCCGACGCCGTACGCCGCCGCCGCTACGCCGGTACGGAGCACATCGCGACGTACATCATCGAGCGGAACATCAACTACACCAACGTGTGTGTGACGGCGTGCAAGTTCTGCGCGTTCTACGCGCCGCCGAAGGACACGGCCAAGGGCTGGACCCGCGACCTCGACGACATCCTGCGCCGCTGCGCGGAGACCGTGGAGCTCGGCGGCACCCAGATCATGTTCCAGGGCGGACACCACCCGGACTACGGCGTCGAGTACTACGAGAAGCACTTCGCCGCCATCAAGAAGGAATTCCCGCAGCTGGTCATCCACTCCCTCGGCGCGTCCGAGGTCGAGCACATGGCCCGCATCTCCGGCGTCTCCGTGGAGGAGGCGATCACCCGGATCCACCAGGCCGGTCTCGACTCCTTCGCCGGCGCCGGCGCCGAGCTGCTGCCGGCGCGCCCGCGCAAGGCGATCGCCCCGCTCAAGGAGAGCGGCGAGCGGTGGCTGGAGATCATGGAGATCGCGCACGGCCTCGGAGTCGAGTCGACGTCCACGATGCTGATGGGCACCGGTGAGACCAACGCCGAGCGCATCGAGCACCTGCGGATGATCCGTGACGTGCAGGACCGGACGGGCGGCTTCCGGGCCTTCATCCCGTACACGTACCAGCCCGAGAACAACCACCTCAAGGGCCGTACGCAGGCCACGCTCTTCGAGTACCTGCGCATGATCGCGGTCGGGCGGCTCTTCATGGACAACATCGCCCACATCCAGGGCTCGTGGCTCACCACGGGCAAGGAGATCGGGCAGCTGACCCTGCACTACGGCGCGGACGACCTCGGCTCGATCATGCTGGAGGAGAACGTCGTCTCGTCGGCGGGCGCCAAGCACCGCTCCAACCTGCGCGAGATGATCGACATGATCCGCACCGCGGACCGCGTCCCGGCGCAGCGGACCACCACGTACGAGCACATCGTGGTGCACGACGACCCGGCGAACGACCCGGTCGACGAGCGGGTCGCCTCGCACATCTCGTCCACGGCCATCGAGGGCGGTACGGCGCACCCGGAGCTGAAGCTCCTGAACGCCAACTGACCTCCCCGTGCTGACGATCCACGCGGCGGATCTGCTGCTGCCGGGCGGGGGCCGGCCCCCCGTGCCCGGCGGTGCGGTCGCCGTCCGGGACGCGGAGATCGCGGCCATCGGCCCGTACGAGGACGTGGCCGCCGCGCACCCGTCGGCGCGGGTGCGGCGGTGGCCCGGGGTCCTGACCCCGGGGCTCCGCCAGTGGCACGGGCACTGGCTGCTCACCCGGGTGTACCACCCGGACCCGCGCGAGGCGGACGAGTTGGGCACCGAGCCGCTGGCGGGCCCGGCCTTCGACGCCCTCGCGCCCGACGCGGCCCGGATGGCGGGCAGTGTGCGGCGCGGCATCCAGCGGATGCTGGCCCACGGGACGACGCACGTGGGGCTCGGGCCCCGGTCGGATGTCCGGCAGGCCGTGGCGCGCGCCGGGCTGCGCGAGGTGCCGAACGCGGCGGTATCGGCCCCGCCGGTGTGGGACGGTCCGGACCTCGACCCCTTCGTGGAGGGCCACGACCTGGCGGGCACCGTCCACGGCCCGCTGATCGTGGGCGAACCGGCCGACCTGGCCGTCTTCGACGTGACCGACGAGGCCGCCCTGCTCGCCCGCGGCGCCCGCACCTGCGTGGCCACGGTCCTCGGCGGCCGCCTGGTCTTCCGCCGCCGCTAGGACCTGCCCGGCGGGCCATGGCCGGGTCCGTGCGGTCGCCGCGGCTCAGCCGCCCTGGATCGGGGGTGTCTCCTTCTTCTCGACCGGGTTCTCGTCCGCGTACCGCACCAGGTCCATGAGGCGCGTGTCGCGGGCGACGGCGACGAGTTGCTCGGGTGTCACCGGCGCCGAGACCTCGGCGGCGTCGACGGAGAGCCGGACGAGGCTCCTGCCGTACGAGAAGTCGACCCATGACGTCCATGTGTCGGGCCGCTCGGCCATCAGCGACCGGAGCCTGGCCTGCTGCTCCTTCGCCCCGTCGAGCTCGGCCGTCTCGCACCGCATCCGCTCGTCCGCGGGGCTCGGGCACGGCCGCACGGCCAGGTCGTCGGACGGCCGCACCGAAAGGGTCAGGTCGAAGGTCGTGCCGGCCGACGTGATCCGGTACGCGTACACCTTGTCCTTCACCGGTCGGACGTCGGTCACCGAGGCCGGCAGCAACTCGTCGAGCAGCGCCGCCACCTGTTGCTGGAAGCCCGCTCGCCGCTCCCGTTCGGCGGCCGGGAGGCCCTCGGGGTTGTCCGGCGGGGTCACGCCGGGGGTCTCCTCCACCTGCACGGGCGTGCGGTACGCCGAGGGGGAGGCGGCCGGGGGCGCGGCGGGCATGGCCACGCCGGTGTCCGGCCCGGGGAGGGACGTCAGGCCGAGCGCGGCGGCGGTCACCGTGCCGAAGACCCCGCCGACGGCGGCGAGCCGCGCCCGGGTGCGCCGCCTGCGTCCCTGGGCCATCGCGACCGGCGCGAGGTCGGGGAGCGGCGGGAGGTCTTCGGTCGTGCGGTCCATGGCGGTCTTGAGCAGGGAGGTGTCGTCCACGGCGGGCCTCAGCTTCCGGTGGAGTGGTGGTCGATGGCGTAGAGATGGGCCTCGCCGAGGCGGTCGCGGAGCCGCGCGAGGGAGCGGGAGCAGGTGCTCTTGACCGTGGCCTCGCTGCAGCGCAGGAGCGAGGCGACCGTGTCCACGCTCAGGTCCTCCCAGTACCGCAGGACGACCATCGCGCGGGCCCTCGGCGGGAGTTCGGCGAGCGCGGCGAGGAGCGTGACCCGGAGGTCGGTGTGCTCGGCCGCGGGGGCGGGGACGAGCCCGCCCGTCTTGGTGAAGGCGAGCAGGTCGCGCACCCGGCGGCGCCGCTCGGCGAGGAAGGTGCGGGTCAGTACGGTCTTGGCGTAGGCGTGCGGGTACTCGGCGGTGCCGGCCTTGCGCCAGTGCTGGAAGATCTTGGCGAGGGTGGTCTGGGTGAGATCGCGGGCGGTCTCCGCGTCGCCGCAGAGCAGATAGGCCGTGCGGTACAGCCGTGTCTGCCCGGCGCGGGCGAACTCCTCGAACGCCTGGTCCGAGCCTTGCGATGCCTGCATCGCGCTCCTCCGTCCGTGGGGTCCGCCCCCGGTTGCCCGACTGTCACCCTTCCTTGAGCGCGCGGTACCGGAAAAGGTTGAACGGGAGGGCGGAACAATTTCCCGGCACCTCCCGGAGGGCTCCCGAGGCGCGGGGAGGGCGGGCTGCCACAATGGCCGGGTGACCCGAGCATCCCTGGACAAGCAGCCGCACGAAGTCGCCTCGATGTTCGACGACGTGGCGGCGAACTACGACCTCACCAACGATGTGCTCTCGCTCGGCCAGGACCGCCGCTGGCGCAAGGAGGTCGCCAAGGCGGTCGACGCCCGCCCGGCGCAGCGGATCCTGGACCTGGCGGCCGGGACGGCCACCTCCTCACAGCCCTTCGCCCGCGCCGGGGCCTATGTCGTGCCCTGCGACTTCTCGATCGGCATGCTCCAGGTCGGCAAGAAGCGGCACCCGTGGATGCCGTTCACCGCCGGCGACGGAACGAAGCTCCCCTTCCGCGACGACGTCTTCGACGCGGTGACGATCTCCTTCGGCCTGCGCAACATCCAGGACACCGAGGGGGCGCTGCGCGAGCTGTACCGGGTGACGAAGCCCGGCGGCCGCGTGGTCATCTGCGAGTTCTCGCACCCGACGTGGAAGCCGTTCCGCACGGTGTACGAGGAGTACCTGATGCGCGCGCTGCCGCCGGTGGCCCGGGCGATCTCCTCCAACCCGGACGCGTACGTCTACCTCGCCGAGTCCATCCAGTCCTGGCCCGACCAGCCGGCCCTCGCGGGGCTGCTGCAGAAGGCCGGCTGGTCCAAGGTGGCCTGGCGCAACCTGACCGGTGGCGTGGTGGCCATGCACCGGGGCTTCAAGCTCTAGCGAGACACCCCCAGGGCCTGTCCGGACCCCGCACCGGCACCGCGGAACCTCCGCCGTGGGCCGCGGAGCCCCCGCAATAGACTGCAACCGACCTTCCCTCGACCCTTCGGGAGACCACGCCGTGACCGAGCCCCTCTCCGAGCACAGCGCAGATGTGATCGTCGTCGGGGCAGGCCCGGCCGGCTCCACGACCGCGTACTACCTCGCCAAGGCCGGACTCGACGTCCTGCTCCTGGAGAAGACCGCGTTCCCCCGCGAGAAGGTCTGTGGCGACGGGCTCACCCCGCGCGCCACGAAGCAGCTCGTCGCCATGGGGATCGACATCTCCGAGGAGGCGGGCTGGCTGCGCAACAAGGGCCTGCGGATCATCGGCGGAGGGGTCCGGCTCCAGCTCGACTGGCCCGACCTCGCCTCGTATCCGGACTACGGACTCGTCCGTAAGCGCGACGACTTCGACGAGCAGCTCGCCCGGCAGGCGCAGAAGGCGGGCGCGCGGCTGTACGAGCGCTGCAACGTCGGGGCCCCGATCATCGACGACCGCACCGGCCGGATCACCGGTGTGACCGCGAAGCTCGGCGAGGAGAAGCGCGAGGTCACCTTCCACGCGCCGCTCGTCGTCGCCGCCGACGGCAACTCGACCCGGCTCTCCCTCGCCATGGGCCTGCACCGGCGCGAGGACCGGCCGATGGGCGTGGCCGTACGGACGTACTTCACCAGCCCCCGCCACGACGACGACTACCTGGAGTCCTGGCTGGAGCTGTGGGACCGGCGCGGCCCGCAGGACCGTCTCCTGCCCGGCTACGGCTGGATCTTCGGCATGGGCGACGGCACGTCCAACGTCGGCCTCGGCATCCTGAACTCCTCGTCCGCCTTCAAGGAGCTGGACTGGCGCGAGGTCCTCAAGGCCTGGTGCGCCTCCATGCCGGAGGACTGGGGCTACACCCCGGACAACATGACGACGCCGATCCGCGGCGCCGCCCTGCCGATGGCCTTCAACCGCCAGCCGCACTACACCAAGGGCCTGCTGCTCGTCGGTGACGCGGGCGGCCTGGTCAACCCGTTCAACGGCGAGGGCATCGCGTACGCGATGGAGTCCGGCCAGATCGCGGCCGACGTCATCGTCCAGGCGCACGCCCGGGCGACCCCGGCCCAGCGCGAACTGGCCCTGCACAACTACCCGAAGATCCTCAAGGACACCTACGGCGGGTACTACACGCTGGGTCGCGCCTTCGTGAAGATCATCGGCAACCCGAAGATCATGAAGATCGCGACACAGCGCGGTCTGACCCACCCGGTCCTGATGAAGTTCACCCTGAAGATGCTCGCGAACCTGACGGACCCGACGGGTGGCGACGCGATGGATCGCATCATCAACGGCCTTTCGAAGGTGGCCCCGAAGGCCTGAACGACCGCCGGTAGTCGGACGGGGACACCCCGACCGTACGGGTGAAGTGGCGCCGCAGATTGGCCGACGTGCCCAGGCCGCTCCGTTCGCCGACCAGCTCCACGGGCAGGTCGGTGGACTCCAGGAGGGTCTGGGCGAGGGCGACGCGCTGCTGGAGCAGCCACTGCAGCGGGGTGGTCCCGTACGCCTCCTGGACCCGCCGGTGGAAGGTGCGCGGGCTCATCCGGGCCCGCCGGGCGAGGTCGTCGACGGTCAGCGGGTCGGCGAGGTTCTCGGTCGCCCACTGCAGGACGGGCCCCAGGCTGTCGCCGTCGCTCGGCGGCAGCGGAGCCTCGATGAACTGGGCCTGCCCGCCGGTGCGGTGGGCGGGCACGACCAGGCGCCGGGCGAGCTGCCCCGCGACCGTGGCGCCGAGGTCCTTGCGTACGAGATGCAGGCACAGGTCGAGCGCGGCGGTGGCCCCGGCGCTCGTCAGCACCGTTCCCTCGTCGGTGTAGAGCACCGAGTCGTCCACGATCACCCCGGGGTGGCGGGCGGCCAGTTGCGCGGTGTGCTGCCAGTGGGCGGTGGCCCGGCGGCCGTCGAGGAGTCCGGCGGCGGCGAGCGCGAAGGCCCCGGTGCACAGGGACACCATCCGCGCGCCGGACGCGGCGGCCGCGCGCAGCGCCTCGACCAGTTCGGCCGGCACCTCCTCGCCGTCCTCCACGACCGCGTCGGGCACGGAGGGCACGATGACGGTGTCCGCGCCCACGAGTCCGTCGAGGCCGTGGTCGGTCCGCAGCGAGAAGACCCCGGTGTCGCCGGCGTCCCCGCACAGCCGGAGCTCGTACCAGGGGTCGGCGAGGTCGGGCTGCGGGATGCCGAAGACCCCGCACGCGAGGGAGAGTTCGTACAGCTCCCACAGCGACGTCCCGATCCGCCGGTCCGGTACGACGGCGATGGCGACGACTCCTGTGCTCATGAGGCCGACCGTACGGCAGGAATCGTGCGGCCGTCGTCAGTCCTGCCACTGTCGGCCGGATTCCGCCGCTGCGAGCGTGGAGCCCATGAACGCACAGAACATCACGGTCATCGGTCTCGGACAGATGGGCACCGCCCTCGCCGATGCCTTCCTCACCGCCGGCCACCGCACCACCGTCTGGAACCGCACCCCGGAGAAGGCCGCCGCCCTGGTCGCCCGCGGAGCCGTCCGCGCGGCCGGCGTCGCCGAGGCGGTCGCCGCGAGCGAGCTGGTCGTGGTCTGCGTCCTCGACCACGCGGCCGTCCACGAACTCCTCGACCCGGCGGTGGCGTCGCTTCGGGGCCGGGTCCTCGTCAACCTCACCACCGGCTCCCCCGAGCAGGCCCGGGAGAGCGCCCGCTGGGCGGCGGAGCACGGTATCGGCTATCTCGACGGCGCCGTCATGACGACGCCGCCCGGGGTCGGCGACAGCGCCAACATGATCCTGTACGCGGGCGGGCCGGAGCTCCTCGCCGAGCACCGAGCGACGCTTGCCGTGCTCGGCGACCCGGTGGACCTGGGCGCGGACGCGGGGCTCGCCTCGCTCTACGACGCCGGGCTGCTCGGCCTCATGTGGTCGGTCTTCGGCGGCTGGCTGCACGCGACCGCCCTGGCGGGCGCCGACGGGGTGGCGGCGAGGGACTTCACGGCCGTGGCGGGCCGCTGGCTGAAG
Source organism: Streptomyces sp. NPDC046712 (assembly GCF_040645695.1). Classification (NCBI taxonomy): domain Bacteria; kingdom Bacillati; phylum Actinomycetota; class Actinomycetes; order Kitasatosporales; family Streptomycetaceae; genus Streptomyces; species Streptomyces sp. NPDC046712. Next base: position 25,572 of record NZ_JBEYYW010000025.1, read on the forward strand.
ACGGTCTCCTGGTTCATGACCGGGTACGCCGAGCAGATCGACGCGGGGGAGTACCCGGGCGCGGACGCCACGATCGACGTCCAGGTGGCCGCCATCGGGCATCTTCTGCACGCGGGCGAGGCGCGCGGCATCGACAACCGGCTGCCGGAGCTCCATCTGGAGCTGATGCGCGGCGCGGTCGAGGCCGGACACGGCGGGGACAGCTACGCCCGGATCATCGAGGCGTTCCGAAAGTAGGGCAACTCCGGCCGAACGAGGGAAAAGCCGTCACTCCCCCGAGGAGTGACGGCTTTTCACCGTAAAAGCGCTGGAATCAGAGAATCCGGACAGCGCCGGAGGGCATGTCCCAGTCCAGGGAGCGCTCGACGACACCGGTCGACGGGTTCTGCGCGCCGACGTAGTTGCCGCCGCCCACGTAGATGGCCACGTGGTACGAGCCGCTGCGGCTGCCCCAGTAGAGGATGTCGCCCGGCTGCAGGTTGCTCAGCGAGACGGACGTACCCATGGACGACTGCGAGCTGGAGACGCGGGGCAGGTCGATGCCGGCCTGGCGGTACGCGGCCTGGACGAGGCCGGAGCAGTCCCAGGAGTTGGGGCCGGTGCCGCCGGAGACGTAGGCGTCGCCGACCTGGGCGCGGGCGAAGGCGACGATCGCCGCGGCGGAGCCGGTGGCCGCCTGCGAGCTGCTGCTGGACGAGGAGCCGGAGGAGGACGCGGAGAGCGTGGTGCGCTCCTGCGTGCGGGAGGCGCGCTGCTGGGCCTCGGCGCGGGCCTTCTCGGCGCGCTCGGCCTCAGCCTTGGCGGCCGCGGCCTTGCGGTCGGCCTCCGCCTTGGCCTTCTTGGCGTCCAGGGCGGCCTTCTGGGCGGCGCCGTGCTCCTGGGCCTGCAGGCTCAGGTCGAGGGCCTCCTGCTGGGACGCCTCGGCCGACGCGGAGACGGCGCTCGCCAGGTCGGTCTCGAGCGAGCCCAGGGTGGGCATCTCGATGGTCTCGGTCACCGGCTCGGCGTTCGCCGGCCCGGCAGCACCGGCCACCGCGATGGTGCTGAGGACGCCACCGGCAACTCCTGCCCGGAGCGCGAGCTTCGAGGCGCTGCGGCGGGGCTTCCGGTGGCTGGGTATGTGAGCGGTGTGGGACATGAGTACAACCGCTATCAGGGCTTCACGGTTCCCTTCAAGAAACGTGGGTTGCGCCACAGTTACGTCCGGAACCTTCTAATCCGCTTCTCTGGCGCCCTTATTGACGCCGTAACGGACAATCCGGGCATGGCCTATCAGGGCCTTGATCACGGGTTTTCCGCGAAACGTCCGAATTGACCGCCGCTTACCACCTCTTCACACCGATGGCCAAGCCCTGCTTTCTTCAGGCGGGTGTGAGTGTGACACAGGTCACATCAGAGCTCGTGAATGGGTGCACGCGTCCACTCCTGTCCGCGGGAGCCCCCGACCGGGCGACGGCTGGTTGCTTTATCACCTGAACCGCGTCCACCGCCAATTTGCTTGCATGGTCCATCTCTTGATAGAGCGCCACCCCTTCCGACCAGCGCTTTCCGGTCCGGATGTCACATCTGGTGATCACCTGGGCGCTTCGAGTGCCAAGATCACCGCTCATCCGACTTCATGATCCTTCGTCAGGTGGTGGAGATCACAAAGTCGTTGGTGTACCCCGTGTCGCAGATCACAGAGGGGCAGGCATAAGATGCGGGGCAGTCGGGCTTGTGAACTGCCTCACATGGGGGCGATCTTCCACGGCCCGGCCGTGCGGTCCAACGGTCAAGGACGACTGGAAGGAGCGAGGAGCGTGAATGCGTACGCGCCCATCCTCGTGCTCGGTGCCCTGGGTGCGGGGTTTGCGATCTTCTCCGTGGTCATGGCCACGCTAATCGGCCCAAAGCGGTACAACAGGGCAAAGCTCGAGGCGTACGAGTGCGGCATCGAACCGACGCCCACGCCGGCCGGAGGTGGCCGCTTCCCCATCAAGTACTACCTGACGGCGATGCTCTTCATCGTCTTCGACATCGAGATCGTCTTCCTCTACCCCTGGGCCGTCACCTTCGACGCCCTGGGGCTTTTCGGGCTCGTGGAGATGCTGCTCTTCGTGCTCACCGTCTTCGTCGCCTACGCCTACGTGTGGCGGCGCGGCGGCCTGGAATGGGACTGAGGGGCTGAGGGGCACCTATGGGACTCGAAGAGAAGCTGCCGAGCGGCTTTCTGCTGACGACGGTCGAACAGGCCGCGGGCTGGGTGCGCAAGTCATCCGTCTTCCCTGCGACCTTCGGCCTCGCCTGTTGCGCCATCGAGATGATGACGACCGGCGCCGGCCGCTACGACCTGGCGCGCTTCGGCATGGAGGTCTTCCGCGGCTCGCCGCGCCAGGCCGATCTGATGATCGTGGCCGGCCGCGTCAGCCAGAAGATGGCGCCCGTCCTGCGGCAGGTCTACGACCAGATGCCGAACCCCAAGTGGGTCATCTCCATGGGCGTTTGCGCGTCTTCGGGCGGAATGTTCAACAATTACGCGATTGTGCAGGGCGTTGACCACGTTGTGCCGGTTGACATCTATTTGCCGGGTTGCCCGCCGCGCCCGGAGATGCTGATGGACGCGATTCTCAAGCTCCACCAGAAGATCCAGAGCACCCCCCTCGGCGTGAACGCGGAGGAGGCGGCCCGCGAGGCGGAGGAAGCGGCGCTCAAGGCCCTGCCCACGATCGAGATGAAGGGTCTTCTGCGGTGACCGACGCACGCGCGGCCGCCGGGCCGCTGACGACAGGGAAGGCCGCGCCTCTGCGCCGCGCGGGCGGAGAAGGGAACGGTTCAGCACAGTGAGCGACGAGACACCGAACCCCGAGAAGGAGCTCTCCGAGCAGAACCTGCCCGGGCAGCGCGGGGAACACGGAGAAGAGGTCCGCGTCCAGCGCGGGATGTTCGGCGCCCACGACGGCGGCGACACCTCCGGCTACAGCGGCCTCGTCCGTTCCGTACGCCTCCCCGGCGCGGCCACCCGCCCCTACGGCGGCTGGTTCGACGAGGTCGCCGACGAACTCGAGGGCGCCCTCGACGAGCAGGGGCTCCTGCCGGAGAACGCGATCGAGAAGACCGTCGTCGACCGCGGCGAGCTCACCTTCCACATCGCCCGCGAGCACCTCGTCCGGGTCGCCCGCACCCTGCGCGACGACCCCGCCCTGCGCTTCGAGCTCTGTACGGGCGTCTCCGGCGTCCACTACCTCGGCGACAAGGGCCGCGAGCTGCACGCCGTCTACCACCTGCGCTCGATCACCCACGGCCGGCTGATCCGCCTGGAGGTGTCCGCCCCGGACGCCGACCCGCACATCCCGTCGCTCACCGCCGTCTATCCGACGAACGACTGGCACGAGCGCGAGACGTACGACTTCTTCGGCATCGTCTTCGACGGCCACCCCGCCCTCACCCGGATCATGATGCCGGACGACTGGCAGGGCTTCCCGCAGCGCAAGGACTACCCCCTCGGCGGCATCGCCGTCGAGTACAAGGGCGCCCAGATCCCGGCTCCTGACCAGCGGAGGTCGTACAGCTGATGAGTACCGAGAATGCCTCCGCCGCCTCCGCCCGGGAGACCACCGAAGGCACCGTCTACACGGTCACCGGTGGCGACTGGGAAGAGGTCGTCGAGGCCGCCGCCAAGGCCGACGACGAGCGCATCATCGTCAACATGGGCCCGCAGCACCCGTCCACGCACGGTGTCCTCCGGCTGATCCTGGAGATCGACGGCGAGACCGTCACCGAGGCACGTTGCGGCATCGGCTACCTCCACACCGGCATCGAGAAGAACCTCGAGTACCGGACCTGGACGCAGGGCACCACCTTCGTCACGCGCATGGACTACCTCACCTCGTTCTACAACGAGACGGCGTACTGCCTGGGCGTCGAGAAGCTGCTCGACATCACCGACCAGATCCCCGCGCGCGCCGATGTCATCCGGGTCCTCCTCATGGAGCTCAACCGGCTCTCCTCCCACCTGGTGTGCATCGCCACCGGCGGCATGGAGCTGGGCGCGACCACGATCATGATCTACGGCTTCCGGGACCGCGAGATGATCCTGGACCTGTACGAGCTGATCACCGGCCTGCGCATGAACCACGCGTTCATCCGCCCCGGCGGCCTCGCCCAGGACCTCCCGCCCGGCGCCGTCGACGCCGTGCGCGAGTTCGTGAAGACCATGAAGAAGAACCTGCCGGAGTACGACAAGCTCGCCACCGGCAACCCCATCTTCAAGGCCCGTATGCAGGACGTCGGCTACCTCGACCTCTCCGGCTGCATGGCGCTCGGCGCCACCGGACCGATCCTGCGCGCCGCGGGCCTCCCGCACGACCTGCGCAAGACCGACCCGTACTGCGGCTACGAGAACTACGAGTTCGACATCCCGACCGCCGACACCTGCGACTCCTACGGCCGCTTCCTCATCCGTCTGGAGGAGATGCGGCAGTCGCTGCGGATCGTCGAGCAGTGCCTCGACCGGCTGGCGCCCGGCCCGGTCATGGTCGGCGACAAGAAGATCGCCTGGCCGGCGCAGCTCGCGCTCGGCCCGGACGGACTCGGCAACTCCCTCGACCACATCAAGAAGATCATGGGCACCTCCATGGAGGCCCTGATCCACCACTTCAAGCTGGTCACCGAGGGCTTCCGCGTTCCGGCCGGACAGGCCTACGCGGCCGTCGAATCGCCCAAGGGCGAGCTCGGCGTGCATGTCGTCTCCGACGGCGGCACCCGCCCCTACCGGGTCCACTTCCGCGACCCGTCCTTCACCAACCTGCAGGCCATGGCGGCGATGTGCGAGGGCGGCCAGGTCGCCGACGTCATCGTCGCCGTCGCGTCCATCGACCCCGTGATGGGAGGCGTCGACCGATGACGGACGGACAGACCAGTCTCGGGATGCCCCAGCTCCCCGCCCCCGACTACCCGGCCGAGGTACGCGCCCGGCTGGAGGCGGACGCCAAGGAGATCATCGCCCGCTACCCGGGGTCCCGCTCCGCGCTCCTGCCCCTGCTGCACCTCGTGCAGGCGGAGGAGGGCCATGTCACCCGTACCGGCATGAAGTTCTGTGCCGAGGTCCTCGGCCTGACGACCGCCGAGGTGACCGCGGTCGCCACCTTCTACACGATGTACCGCCGCAAGCCCTCCGGCGACTACCAGGTCGGGGTCTGCACGAACACGCTCTGCGCGGTCATGGGCGGCGACGCCATCTTCGAGGAGCTCAAGGAGCACCTCGGCGTCGGCAACAACGAGACGACCGAGGACGGCAAGGTCACGCTGGAGCACATCGAGTGCAACGCGGCCTGCGACTTCGCGCCCGTGGTGATGGTCAACTGGGAGTTCTTCGACAACCAGACGCCCGCGTCCGCGAAGAAGATCGTCGACGACCTGCGGGCCGGCCGCCCGGTCGAGCCCACCCGGGGCGCGCCCCTGTGCACATACAAGGAGACCGCCCGCATCCTGGCCGGTTTCCCCGACGAGCGCGAGGGGGCCGTCGAGGCCACCGGTGGGGCCGGCCCGGCCTCGCTCGTCGGGCTGCGGCTGGCCAAGGGCGAGACCCCGCACCACAAGATCGTCCACCCGCGCGGCGAATCGGCCAGTGGGGAGGGGGAGTGATGACCTTGGCACCCGAGCTGAACAACAGCAGCCCCGAGAAGCTTCTCGCGCCGGTCCTTTCGGCGTTCTGGGACCAGCCCGACTCCTGGACCCTGGAGACGTACAAGAGGCACGAGGGGTACGAGGGCCTGCGGAAGGCCCTCGCGATGAGCCCCGACGACCTCATCGCGTACGTCAAGGACTCCGGTCTGCGCGGCCGCGGCGGCGCCGGCTTCCCCACCGGAATGAAGTGGCAGTTCATTCCGCAGGGCGACGGCAAGCCGCACTACCTCGTCGTCAACGCCGACGAGTCCGAGCCGGGGACCTGCAAGGACATCCCGCTCCTCTTCGCCAATCCGCACTCCCTCATCGAGGGAATGATCATCGCCTGCTACGCGATCCGCTCCGAGCACGCGTTCATCTACCTGCGGGGCGAGGTCGTGCCCGTCCTGCGCCGTCTGCACGAGGCGGTGCGCGAGGCGTACGACGCCGGCCTCCTCGGCGAGAACATCCTCGGCAGCGGTCTGAACCTCGACATCACCGTGCACGCCGGCGCCGGCGCGTACATCTGCGGCGAGGAGACCGCCCTGCTCGACTCGCTCGAAGGGCGGCGCGGCCAGCCCCGGCTGCGTCCCCCCTTCCCCGCGGTCGCCGGTCTGTACGCCTGCCCCACCGTGGTGAACAACGTCGAGTCCATCGCGTCCGTTCCCGCGATCCTCAACCGGGGCAAGGACTGGTTCAAGTCGATGGGCAGCGAGAAGTCCCCGGGCTTCACGCTCTACTCGCTCAGCGGGCACGTCGCCTCGCCGGGCCAGTACGAGGCCCCGCTCGGGATCACGCTCCGCCAGCTCCTCGACATGAGCGGCGGCATGCGGCCCGGCCACCGGCTGAAGTTCTGGACCCCGGGCGGCTCCTCCACCCCGATGTTCACCGACGAGCACCTCGACGTCCCGCTCGACTACGAGGGCGTGGGCGCCGCCGGCTCGATGCTCGGCACCAAGGCGCTCCAGTGCTTCGACGAGACCACCTGCGTCGTCCGCGCGGTGACCCGGTGGACCGAGTTCTACGCGCACGAGTCCTGCGGCAAGTGCACGCCGTGCCGTGAAGGCACGTACTGGCTGGTGCAGTTGCTGCGCGACATCGAAGCCGGCAAGGGCGTCATGTCCGACCTCGACAAGCTGAACGACATCGCCGACAACATCAACGGCAAGTCGTTCTGCGCCCTCGGTGACGGCGCCGCCTCCCCGATCTTCTCCTCGCTGAAGTACTTCCGCGAGGAGTACGAGCAGCACATCACCGGCCGCGGCTGCCCCTTCGACCCGGCCAAGTCGACCGCCTGGGCGGACAACCACAAGGAGGTGACGGCATGACGGTCACCACGGCCGGCTCGGCCGGTGGCGGTTCCCCGGCGGTACCGCCCGAGGATCTCGTCACGCTGACCATCGACGGCGCCGAGATCTCCGTCCCCAAGGGGACCCTGGTCATCCGCGCCGCCGAACAGCTCGGCATCGAGATCCCGCGCTTCTGCGACCACCCGCTCCTCGACCCGGCCGGCGCCTGCCGGCAGTGCATCGTCGAGGTCGAGGGCCAGCGCAAGCCGATGGCCTCCTGCACCATCACCTGCACCGACGGCATGGTGGTGAAGTCCCAGCTGACCTCGCCGGTCGCCGAGAAGGCCCAGCACGGTGTGATGGAACTGCTGCTCATCAACCACCCGCTGGACTGCCCGGTCTGCGACAAGGGCGGCGAGTGCCCGCTGCAGAACCAGGCCATGTCCCACGGGCAGGCCGAGTCCCGTTTCGAGGGCCACAAGCGGACCTACGAGAAGCCGGTACCGATCTCCACCCAGGTGCTGCTCGACCGCGAGCGGTGCGTGCTGTGCGCGCGCTGCACCCGGTTCTCGAACCAGATCGCCGGCGACCCGATGATCGAGCTGGTCGAGCGCGGCGCGCTCCAGCAGGTCGGCACCGGCGAGGGCGACCCCTTCGAGTCGTACTTCTCCGGGAACACCATCCAGATCTGCCCGGTCGGCGCGCTGACCTCCGCGGCGTACCGGTTCCGCTCCCGCCCCTTCGACCTCGTCTCCTCGCCGAGCGTCTGCGAGCACTGCGCGGGCGGCTGCGCCACGCGTACGGACCACCGGCGCGGCAAGGTCATGCGGCGGCTCGCCGCCGAGGACCCGGAGGTCAACGAGGAGTGGGTGTGCGACAAGGGGCGGTTCGCCTTCCGGTACGCGCAGCAGCGCGACCGGCTGACGACCCCGCTCGTCCGCAATGAGCAGGGCGTCCTCGAACCGGCCTCCTGGCCCGAGGCCCTGGAGGCCGCTGCCCGCGGGCTCGTCCGCGGCCGCACCGGCGTCCTCGCCGGCGGGCGGCTGACCGTCGAGGACTCCTACGCGTACGCCAAGTTCGCCCGGGTCGCCCTCGACACCAACGACGTCGACTTCCGGGCCCGCGTCCACTCCAGCGAGGAGGCCGACTTCCTGGCCTCCACCGTCGCCGGCCGCGGACGCGACCTGGACGGCAGCGGAGTCACGTACACCTCCCTGGAAGCCGCCCCGGCCGTGCTGCTCGTCGGCTTCGAGTCCGAGGAGGAGGCGCCCGGCGTCTTCCTGCGGCTGCGCAAGGCCTGGCGCAAGCACGGCCAGAAGACGTACGCGCTCGCCTCGCACGCCACCCGGGGCCTGGTGAAGGCGGGCGGCACGCTGCTGCCGGCCGCGCCGGGCACCGAGACCGAGTGGCTGGACGCCCTCACCTCGCGCGTCGGCCTCGACGAGGCCGGCACGCACGCGGCGGAGGCACTCCGCCAGGACGGCGCGGTCCTCGTCGTCGGCGAGCGGCTCGCCGCCGTGCCCGGCGGGCTGACCGCCGCCGTACGGACGGCGACCGCGACCGGCGCGAAGCTGGTGTGGATCCCGCGCCGGGCCGGTGAGCGCGGCGCGCTCGAAGCAGGCGCCATCCCGACCCTGCTGCCCGGCGGCCGCCCCGCGACCGACCCACGCGCGCGTGAGGAGGTCGCGGCCGCCTGGGGCGTACGCGAACTCCCGCACGGCTACGGCCGCGACACCGGCCAGATCGTCGAGGCCGCGGCCACCGGCGAACTGGGCGCGCTGCTCGTCGGCGGTGTCGAGGTCCGTGACCTGCCCGACCCGGCACGCGCGCGTGAGGCCCTCGACGCGGCGTTCGTCGTGTCCCTGGAGCTCCGGCCGAGCGAGGTCACCGAGCGGGCGGACGTGGTCCTGCCGGTCGCCGCGGTCGCCGAGAAGCCCGGCACCTTCCTCAACTGGGAGGGCAGGGCACGGCTCTTCGAGGCCGCGCTCAAGCCCGAGCAGATGACCCGGCCACTGCCGCCGTCGGACGCGCGCGTGCTGCACATGCTCGCCGACGCCCTCGACGCGCACCTGGCCCTGCCCGATCTGCGCTCGGTCCGCCGGGAGCTGGACCGGCTCGGCGGCTGGGACGGCGAACGGGCCTCCGAGCCCGTCGAGCCCGCGCAGCCCGCGCCCCGGCCGGGCGAGGGCGAGGCGGTCCTCGCCGGACACCGGCTCCTGCTCGACCTGGGCCGCCTCCAGGAGGGCGACACGGCCCTGGCCGGCACCCGCCACGCGGCGGTCGCCCGCCTCTCGGCCGCCACCGCGGCGGAGACGGGCGTCAAGGACGGCGACCTCCTCGCGGTCACCGGCCCGGCCGGCTCGACCCGACTCCCGCTCCAGGTCACCGAGATGCCCGACCGCGTGGTCTGGCTCCCGCTGAACTCCACGGCGGGCGGAGTCCTCTCCGACACGGGCGCCCACCCGGGCGACCTGGTCCGCATCGGCCCTGCGGGCGCCGCTGACGCGGTGGAGGTCCGGTCATGACCGGCGTCCTCGACCGCCGTACCCACGTCGTCCGGCCGGGCGAAGCCCTGGCCGCCCCCGCACGGGAGGTGCGCGCATGACCGCCCTCGCTCAACTCGCGGACGCACAGCGCAGCGTCCTCGCCGCGGAGGACCTCTCCATGTTCGGGACGGACCCCTGGTGGCTCGTCGCGATCAAGGCCGTCTTCTGCTTCGCCTTCCTGATGGTCACCGTGCTGTTCTCCATCGTGTGGGAGCGCAAGGTCGTCGCCTGGATGCAGCTGCGCATCGGGCCCAACCGGCACGGACCCTGGGGTCTCCTCCAGTCCCTCGCGGACGGCATCAAGCTGATGCTCAAGGAGGACGTCGTCGTCAAGCGCGCCGACAAGGTCGTCTACATCCTCGCGCCGATCATCGCCGCCGCCCCCGCGTTCATGGCGATCGCCGTGATCCCCTTCGGCCCGGCCGGCAACGAGGTCTCGATCTTCGGCCACCGCACCACGATGCAGCTCACCGACCTGCCGATCGCCATGCTGTACGTGCTGGCGATCGCCTCCGTCGGCATCTACGGCATCGTGCTCGCCGGCTGGTCCTCCGGCTCCACGTACCCGCTCCTCGGCGGCCTGCGCTCCTGCGCGCAGATGATCTCCTACGAGATCGCCATGGGCGCCGCGTTCGCCTCCGTCTTCCTCTACTCCGGGTCGATGTCGACCTCGGCGATCGTCGAGGCGCAGGCGGACCGCTGGTTCATCATCCTGCTGCCGGTCTCGTTCATCATCTACGTCGTCACGATGGTCGGCGAGACCAACCGCGCCCCGTTCGACATGCCGGAGTCCGAGGGCGACCTCGTCGGCGGCTTCAACACCGAGTACTCGTCCATCAAGTTCGCGATGTTCATGCTCGCCGAGTACGTGAACATGGTGACGGTCTCCGCCGTGTCCGTGACGCTCTTCCTGGGCGGCTGGCGAGCCCCGTACCCGATCTCCACCTTCTGGGAGGGCGCGAACCACGGCTGGTGGCCGCTGCTCTGGTTCGTCCTCAAGGTGCAGCTGCTGCTCTTCTTCTTCATCTGGCTCCGCGGCACCCTGCCCCGCGTCCGCTACGACCAGCTGATGAAGCTCGGCTGGAAGGTCCTCATCCCGGTCTCGGTGCTCTGGCTGATGCTGGTCGCCACCGTCCGCGCCCTGCGCAACGAGAACGTCGGCTTCCAGAACATCGTGCTGTACGTCGCCGGCGCCGTCATCGCCGTCCTCCTGCTCTCCTTCATCGCCGACATGTTCCGCGACAGGAGGGCCAAGGCCGCCGAGGTCGAGGACGAGCACCCCTTCGACCCGATGGCCGGCGGCTTCCCCGTACCGCCCAAGCCCGGACAGTCCCTGCCGCCCGTACCGCGGCGCGGTCCCCGGCACGACCGGGACCTCGTTGTCAGTGGTGGCCCCGATACTGCTACTGCGAGTGATGGAAAGGAGACGGACGGTGTCTGATTTCCAGAATCCGGTGGCCGGCTTCGGCGTGACCTTCAAGGCCATGTTCAAGAAGCGGCTGACCGAGCAGTACCCGGAGCAGCAGAAGACGACGGCGCCGCGCTTCCACGGCCGGCACCAGCTCAACCGTCACCCCGACGGTCTCGAGAAGTGCGTCGGCTGCGAGCTGTGCGCCTGGGCCTGCCCCGCGGACGCCATCTACGTGGAGGGCGCGGACAACACCGACGAGGAGCGCTACTCCCCGGGTGAGCGGTACGGCGTCGTCTACCAGATCAACTACGCCCGCTGCATCCTGTGCGGGCTGTGCATCGAGGCCTGCCCCACCCGGGCGCTGACGATGACCAACGAGTTCGAACTGGCCGACTCCTCCCGCGAGAACCTGATCTACACCAAGGAGCAGCTCCTCGCGGGCCTGGAGGAGGGCATGGTCGACTCCCCGCACGCCATCTACCCGGGGATGGACGAGCAGGACTACTACCGGGGTCTGGTCACGGAGGCCGCGCCGGACACCGTCCGTCAGGTCGCCACCTCCAAGGGGGAGAAGGGCGAGCCGGAAGAGGTGGACGCATGAGCACCCACCTCGCGGCGTACGCCACCTCCGGCGGCGAGGCCTTCCAGTTCTGGGTCCTCGGCACGGTCGCCGTCATCGGCGCCCTGTGCACGGTCCTGATGAAGAAGGCGATGCACAGCGCCCTCTGTCTGGCCGGCACGATGATCGTCCTGGCGGTCTTCTACCTCGCCAACGGCGCGTACTTCCTCGGCATCGTCCAGATCGTCGTCTACACCGGCGCGATCATGATGCTCTTCCTCTTCATCGTCATGCTGGTCGGTGTCACGGCCGCGGACTCGCTGAAGGAGACCATCAAGGGGCAGCGCTGGTGGGCCGCGGCCTGCGGGCTCGGCTTCGGCATCCTGCTGATCGCCGGCATCGGCCAGGCCGCCCTGACGGAGTTCAACGGACTCGGCGCGGCCAACAGCGCGTACGGCGGAAACGTCGAGGGCCTCGCCGCCCTCATCTTCACCAAGTACGTCTTCGCCTTCGAGATCACCGGCGCGCTGCTCATCACCGCGGCCGTCGGCGCGATGGTGCTCACCCACCGCGAGCGCACCGAGCGGGCCCGCACCCAGCGCGAGCTGTCCGAGCAGCGTGTGCGCGAGGGCAAGCACGTGCCGCCGCTGCCCGCGCCGGGTGTCTACGCCCGGCACAACGCGGTGGACATCGCCGGTCTGCTGCCCGACGGCACCCCCGCCGAGCTGACCGTGATGCAGACCCTGCGCAGGCGCGGTCAGATCCGGGACGTGTCCACCGAGGCGCTGGCCGACCTCAAGGCGCTGGAGCAGCGCTCCGAGGAGCGGCTCGGCCGGGACCGGGACGAAGAGGAGGCCTCGCGGTGAACCCCGTCAACTATCTGTATCTCGCCGCCCTGTTGTTCACCATCGGTGCGGCCGGGGTGCTGATCCGGCGCAACGCGATCGTCGTCTTCATGTGCGTGGAGCTGATGCTCAACGCCTGCAACCTCGCGTTCGTCGCCTTCTCCCGGATGCACGGCAACCTCGACGGCCAGATCATCGCCTTCTTCACGATGGTCGTCGCCGCCGCGGAGGTCGTGGTCGGGCTCGCGATCATCGTGTCGCTGTTCCGTTCCCGCCACTCGGCCTCGGTCGACGACGCCAGCCTGATGAAGCTGTGAGGGGCTGAATCGTGGAGAACCTGATTGCGCTGCTCATCGCGGCGCCCCTGCTGGGAGCGGCCGTCCTGCTGTGCGGCGGGCGGCGCCTGGACAAGGCCGGGCCGCTGCTCGGCACGCTGCTCGCCGGCGTCTCCTTCGTCATCGGCGCCGTCCTCTTCGCCGACATGCTCGGCAAGAGCGCGGACGACCGGGCCATGTACCAGCACCTGTACACCTGGATCCCCGTCGAGGGCTTCCAGGCGGAGATGGCCTTCCAGCTCGACCAGCTGTCGATGACGTTCGTGCTGCTGATCACCGGCGTGGGCTCGCTGATCCATCTGTACTCGATCGGGTACATGGAGCACGACGAGCGCAAGCGCCGCTTCTTCGGCTATCTGAACCTGTTCCTCGCGGCGATGCTGCTCCTCGTCCTCGCCGACAACTACCTGCTGCTGTACTTCGGCTGGGAGGGCGTCGGCCTCGCCTCGTACCTCCTGATCGGCTTCTGGCAGCACAAGCCCAGCGCGGCCACCGCCGCGAAGAAGGCCTTCCTGGTCAACCGGGTCGGCGACATGGGCCTGTCGATCGCCATCATGATCATGTTCACCACCTTCGGGACCTTCGCCTTCGGGCCGGTCCTGGAGGCCACCGGCGAGACCTCCGAGGGCACGCTCACGGCGATCGGCCTGATGCTGCTCCTCGCCGCCTGCGGCAAGTCGGCCCAGGTGCCGCTGCAGTCCTGGCTCGGGGACGCGATGGAGGGCCCGACCCCGGTCTCGGCCCTCATCCACGCGGCCACGATGGTCACCGCCGGTGTCTATCTGATCGTCCGATCCGCCGACATCTTCAACGCGGCCCCGGACGCCCAGCTCGTGGTCGTCGTGGTCGGCGCCGTCACGCTCCTCTTCGGTGCGATCGTCGGTTGCGCGAAGGACGACATCAAGAAGGCGCTGGCCGGCTCGACGATGTCGCAGATCGGCTACATGATCCTGGCGGCGGGCCTCGGCCCCATCGGCTACGTCTTCGCGATCATGCACCTGGTGACGCACGGCTTCTTCAAGGCCGGGCTCTTCCTCGGCGCCGGTTCGGTCATGCACGGCATGAACGACGAGGTGGACATGCGCCGTTACGGCGGTCTGCGGAAGTACATGCCGGTCACGTTCGTCACCTTCGGCCTCGGCTATCTCGCGATCATCGGCTTCCCGGGCCTGTCCGGCTTCTTCTCCAAGGACAAGATCATCGAGGCGGCCTTCGCCAAGGGCGGCACCGAGGGCTGGATCCTCGGCGCGGTCACGCTGCTCGGCGCCGCCATCACGGCGTACTACATGACCCGCGTGATGCTGATGACCTTCTTCGGCGAGAAGCGCTGGCAGGCGGACGAGAAGGGCGAGCCGCCCCACCCGCACGAGTCCCCGAAGTCGATGACGGTCCCGATGATCCTGCTGGCCTTCGGGTCGGTGTTCGCGGGTGGCTTCTTCTCCATCGGCGACCGGTTCGTGACGTGGCTGGAGCCGGTGACCTCGTTCGAGCACGGACACCCGCCGATCAGCGCCGGAGCCATCACCTCCGCCACGGTCGCGGTCATGGTGATCGGCGTCGGACTCGCGTACCTCCAGTACGGGCGCAGGCCCGTCCCGGTCACCGCCCCGCGCGGCTCGCTGCTCACCCGGGCCGCCCGCCGCGACCTGCTCCAGGACGACTTCAACCACGCCGTCTTCGTCCGGGGCGGCACGCACCTCACCCGCTCGCTCGTCTACGTCGACCACACCCTGGTCGACGGGGTCGTCAACGGCACCGCGGCCTCGGTCGGCGGCCTGTCCGGCCGGCTGCGCAAGCTGCAGAACGGCTACGCCCGCTCGTATGCGGTCTCCATGTTCGGAGGTACGGCGGTGCTCATCGCCGCGACCCTGCTGATGAGGGCGGTGTAACTCTCATGTCCTTCCCTCTTCTGACGGTGACGGCAGCGGTGCCGGCGGTCGGTGCGATCCTCACCGCCGCCGTCCCCGCCGCCCGCCGCGCCGCGGCCAAGTGGCTGGCGCTGCTCGTCTCGCTGGTCACGCTCGTGCTCGCCGCGGTCGTCATGGTCCGCTTCGAGCCCGGCGGCGACCGCTACCAGCTCGTCGAATCCCACTCCTGGATCAAGGACTTCGGGGTCCGCTACGAACTGGGCGTGGACGGCATCGGCGTGGCGCTGATCGCGCTCACCGCGCTGCTGATCCCCTTCATCATCCTGGCCGGCTGGCACGACGCCGACCCCCTGGAGACGAAGAGCAGCCGCTGGCGGCCGACCCAGGGCTTCTTCGCCCTGATCCTGATGGTCGAGGCGATGGTGATCCTCTCCTTCGAGGCCACCGACGTCTTCCTCTTCTACATCCTGTTCGAAGCCATGCTCATCCCGATGTACTTCCTCATCGGCGGCTTCGGCGACCGGGCGCACGCCGGCTCGGACGAGAACGCGGCGGCCCAACGGTCGTACGCCGCGGTCAAGTTCCTGCTCTACAACCTGGTCGGCGGACTGATCATGCTGGCCGCTGTCATCGGGCTCTACGTGGTCGCGGGGAACTTCTCCCTCACCGAGATCGCCGAGGCCCGGGCGAGCGGGCAGCTGGAGATGGCGACCAACACCGAGCGGCTGCTGTTCCTCGGCTTCTTCTTCGCCTTCGCGGTGAAGGCGCCGCTCTGGCCGCTGCACACCTGGCTGCCGAACGCGATGGGGGAGGCGACCGCCCCGGTCGCCGTCCTCATCACCGCGGTCGTCGACAAGGTCGGCACGTTCGCGATGCTCCGTTACTGCCTCCAGCTCTTCCCCGAGGCGTCGAAGTGGGCGACCCCGGTGATCATCGCGCTCGCCCTGGTCAGCATCGTCTACGGAGCGCTGGTCGCGGTCGGCCAGCGGGACATCAAGCGCCTGGTCGCGTACGCCTCGATCTCGCACTTCGGCTTCATCATCATGGGCATCTTCGCCATGACGAGCCAGGGCCAGAGCGGCGCGACGCTCTACATGGTCAACCACGGGATCTCGACGGCCGCGCTGATGCTGGTCGCCGGCTTCCTGATCTCCCGGCGCGGCTCGCGGCTCATCGCCGACTACGGCGGTGTGCAGAAGGTCGCTCCGGTGCTCGCCGGCACCTTCCTGATCGGCGGTCTGGCCACCCTCTCGCTGCCGGGCCTCGCGCCCTTTGTCAGTGAATTCCTGGTCCTGGTCGGCACGTTCGCCCGGTACCCGGTGGCCGGCATCATCGCCACCACCGGCATCGTCCTCGCCGCGCTCTACACCCTCGTCCTGTACCAGCGGACGATGACGGGCCCGGTGGTGACGGAGGAGGTCCGGACGATGCCGGACCTGCGGGTGCGGGAGCTGGTCGTGGTCGCCCCGCTGGTCGCCCTGCTGATCTTCCTCGGGGTGTTCCCGAAGCCGCTGACGGACATCGTCAACCCGGCCGTCACGTACACCATGTCCGACGTCCAGCAAAAGGACCCCCAGCCCGAAGTGGAGGCGGCCAAGTGAGTGCATCCGCCGTCCCGCCCGCTGTCCACAGCCTGTGGACGACGGCCGCGGAGCCCGTGAGCAAGATCCCGGCACCCCACATCGAGTACGTCCAGCTCTCGCCCGTACTCATCGTCGTCGGCGCCGCGGTCCTCAGCGTCCTGGTCGAGGCCTTCGTGCCCCGCAAGGGCCGCTACCACAGCCAGGTCTTCCTCAGCGTCCTGGCGCTCGTCGCCGCCTTCGCCGCGATCGTCGGCCTCGCCGCCGGCGGCTACGGCTCCACCAAGGCCCACATCGCGGCCATGGGCGCCATCGCCGTGGACGGCCCGGCGCTCTTCCTGCAGGGCACCATTCTGCTGGCCTCGATCGTCGCGGTCTTCACCTTCGCCGAGCGCCGGCTCGACCCCGCCGACCACGGCCACAAGGTCGACTCGTTCGCCGCCGAGGCCGCGGCAGTCCCCGGCAGCGAGCAGGAGAAGGCCGCGACCAAGGCCGGGTTCACCACCACCGAGGTGTTCCCGCTCGCCCTGTTCGCCGTCGCCGGCATGCTGGTCTTCCCCGCCGCCAACGACCTCCTGACGCTCTTCGTCGCCCTGGAGGTCTTCTCGCTGCCGCTCTACCTGCTCTGCGCCGTCGCCCGCCGCAAGCGGCTGATGTCGCAGGAGGCGGCCGTCAAGTACTTCCTGCTCGGCGCCTTCTCCTCGGCGTTCCTGCTCTTCGGGATCGCCCTGCTCTACGGCTACGCGGGCTCCGTCTCGTACGCCACCATCGCCGACGTCGTCGACGGCGCCGTCACCTCGGTCGACCCGGCCCTCGCCCAGACCATGGGCAACGACGTCCTGCTGCTCATCGGCTTCGCCCTGGTCCTGATGGGCCTGCTCTTCAAGGTCGGCGCCGTGCCGTTCCACATGTGGACCCCGGACGTCTACCAGGGCGCGCCGACCCCTGTCACCGGCTTCATGGCGGCCGCGACGAAGGTCGCCGCGTTCGGCGCGCTGCTGCGGCTGCTGTACGTGGTGCTGCCGGGCCTCACCTGGGACTGGCGGCCGGTCATGTGGGGCGTCGCCATCGTCACCATGCTGGGCGGCGCGATCGTCGCGATCACCCAGACCGACATCAAGCGACTCCTCGCGTACTCCTCCATCGCGCACGCCGGCTTCCTGCTGGCCGGTGTCATCGCCGCGACGCCCACCGGCATCTCGTCCGTGCTGTTCTACTTGGGCGCGTACTCCTTCGTGACGATCGGGGCGTTCGCCGTCGTCACGCTGGTACGGGACGCGGGCGGCGAGGCGACCCACCTGTCCAAGTGGGCGGGCCTGGGGCGCCGTTCGCCGCTCGTGGCCGCGGTCTTCGCGGTGTTCCTCCTGGCCTTCGCCGGCATCCCGCTGACCTCCGGCTTCTCCGGCAAGTTCGCGGTCTTCAAGGCGGCCGCGGAGGGCGGCGCGGGCGCGCTGGTCGTGGTCGGTGTCGTCTCGTCGGCGGTCGCCGCGTTCTTCTACATCCGGGTGATCGTGCTGATGTTCTTCAGCGAGCCGAAGGCGGACGGCCCCACGGTCGCCGTGCCCTCGGGCTTCACGGCCGCCACGATCACGGTCGGCGTGGTCGTGACGCTGGTGCTCGGCCTCGCGCCGCAGTACTTCCTGGACCTGGCGAACCAGGCGAGCGTGTTCGTGAGGTAGTGCAGCGCCGTCAGGGCCCGGTCTCCGCTCGCGCGGGGGCCGGGCCCTGACGTATGTGCGGGGGTTACGGCGCCGGAACGATCCGGCCCGTCACCTCGCCGAGCGCGACCTGCGTGCCGTCCGGGCCCGGGGCCCACGCGGTCAGCGTGACCTCGTCGCCGTCCTCCAGGAACGTCCGCTTCCCGGAGGGCAGTTCGAGCGCGTCACGGCCGTTCCACGTCAGCTCGAGCAGCGAGCCGCGCTGGTGCACCTCGGGGCCCGAGACCGTGCCGGAGCCGTACAGGTCACCGGTCCGCAGCGACGCTCCGTTGACCGTCATGTGGGCGAGCTGCTGGGCGGCCGTCCAGTACATCGTGGCGAACGGCGGCTCCGAGACCACCTCGCCGTTGATCTCGACGGTGATCCGCAGGTCGAAGCCACCGTGCTCCTCCTCGGCCGAGTCGTCCAGGTACGGCAGCAGGTCGAAGTCCCGGGCCGGCGGCTCGGTACGGGCCGCGTCCAGGGCCTCCAGGGGGGTCACCCAGGCCGAGACGGACGTCGCGAAGGACTTGCCGAGGAACGGGCCGAGCGGCACGTACTCCCAGGCCTGGATGTCCCGGGCCGACCAGTCGTTGAGGAGCGTCAGACCGAAGACGTGCTCGCGGAAGTCACCGAGCGGGACCGGCGTGCCGTGCGCGGACGGGGTGCCGACGACGAAGCCGACCTCCGCCTCGATGTCCAGCTTCACCGAGGGCCCGAAGACCGGCGCCGGGTCCGTGGGCGCCTTGCGCTGCCCGGAGGGGCGTACGACATCGGTGCCGGAGACCACGACCGTGCCCGCGCGACCGTGGTACCCGATCGGCAGGTGCTTCCAGTTGGGCGTGAGCGGCTCGCCGTCCGGGCGGAAGATGTGGCCGACGTTGGTGGCGTGGTGCTCGCTCGCGTAGAAGTCGACGTAGTCCGCGACCTCGTACGGCAGGTGCAGGGTGACCGCGTCCAGCGGGTGCAGCAGAGGCTCTATCTCCGACCGGTGGGCGGGCACGGTCACCCAGGCGGTCAGGGCCCGGCGCACATCGCGCCAGGCGGTCCGGCCGGCGGCGAGGAGCGGGTTGAGGCTGGGCTGCGCGAGCAGCGCGGCGTAGGGGGAGCCGAGGGCGTGCGCCGCGGCTCCCGCGTCGAGGACATGACCGCCGATGCGGACGCCGACCCTCCGCCGGTCGGGCTCGTCGGCGGTGGAGAAGACGCCGTACGGAAGGTTGTGCGGGCCGAAGGGATCGCCTTCGGCCAGATCGAGCGGGGACTGCTCGGGCATCGGTGCTTGCCTCGCTTTCCACGGGTGTGGGGGACACGTTACGGGGCGGGCCGCTCGGCGCGGATGACATGGGTCACACAAAAAGTGAGGCCTCCGTGCACAACTGTCCATGTTCGCGCGCTTTATGCGTGCTGTGGGGCTGCTGTATGACTGAGCGCGTTCAATTCCCCCTTTTCCAGGTCCTTATTCGGGTCATACGATCTCGGCAACGTCGCACCGCGTGAAGTCCCCGCAGGCGCGACTCCCATTTCTTTCATCTTCGTTCGACCAGAAAAGGTCTGCCTTGAAGATTCGCCGCATTCTCGCGACGGCCGTGGCCGCCGCCGTGACGACCCCGGTCGTCTTCCTCTCCGCCGCCCCGGCGTTCGCGGACAACAAGCCGGCCGCGCCGGCGCAGACGCAGAACGAGCAGCCGTCGCTCGAGCAGCTGAAGCAGGCGGTCACCGCCGCGCAGACGGCGTACGACATTGCCGTGATCGCGTACGACAAGTCCCAGAAGGCCATCGACGAGCTCGACAAGGCCGAACACCCGCTTCAGGTCGCGCTGGCCGGGGTGAAGAAGGCCGCGGAGCAGGCCGCCACCGACAAGACGACGGCCGATCAGGCCGTCGTGGACGCCCAGGCCAAGCTGGACGCCGCCACCACCGACGAGGAGAAGGCCGCCGCGCAGACGGCCCTCGACGAGGCGAAGGCCAAGGCCGAGACCGCCGCCACGGCGAAGACGACCGCCGACGCGAACGTCACCAAGGCGAACAAGGACATCGAGGACGAGCGGGTCAACCTCCTGAAGAAGACCGGCGAGGCCGGCAAGGCCAAGGAGGCCGCCCTCAAGACCCTCGACGCCGCCAAGAAGGCGCTCGCCGACGCCGAGGCCGAGGAGGGCGAGGAGGAGCCGGGCGAGGACTGCGTGCCCGAGCCCAAGTTCACCACCGTCGTCCACGGCCTGCCCGAGAAGGTCGTCGCCGGTACGACGGTGAACTTCACGCTGCGCGTCACGAACGGCACCGACAAGAAGATGGACGAGGTGTACCCGTACGCCGCCGTCCACGCCTTCGACGAGAAGGGCCTCAAGGAGCTCGACGAGTACCTCGACCTCGAGTGGTCCACCGCGGCCAACTCGAAGTGGGAGGACGTCGACCCCGGCGAGAGCCTGTTCGTCGGCTCGCTGAACGCCAAGTCCTCCGTGGACGTCAAGCTGCGGCTGAAGCTCGACGCGAAGACCCCGGCCGGTCAGGGCGCCGCCTTCGTCGCCGGTGACTACTGGAACGAGAACGAGTCCTGCGGCGGTACGCCGGACCTGGAGTACTACGAGTTCGCCATCCTGGCCAAGGGCAGCAACCCGGGCAAGGTCGACGACGCCAAGGGCCAGAAGGGCAACACCAACACCACCGGGCAGGGCGGCACCTCCACCACCCCGGTGAACGGTGGGACCACGGGCTCCACCAACGGCTCGCTCGCCAAGACCGGCTCGAACGACGCCGTCCCGCAGATCGCCCTCGCGGGCGCCGCGGCCGTCGCGCTCGGCGCCGGCGCGATGTTCGTCGTCCGTCGCCGTAAGGCCGGCTCGAACGCCTGAACAGAGCAGTGACTGAGGGGCCCGCATTCCACTTGGAATGCGGGCCTCCTTTCTTTCCCGTTCACCCCGCCGTCCGTGGAATCCGTTTCTCCCAGGTCCGGTGGAAGAGAACTTCCCCGCCCTCTTTGCACACCACCTCGTTCGACGTGATGAATGCGTCCGCGTCGCACGAGATCTCCGAGCGCGAGTCGACCGTGACGTCCCATGCCGACTCCGGGCGGTGCAGACGGATCGACCAGGTCGAGTGGGTGCGGGCCGACAAGGGGTCGTCCTCGGTGATCGTGTACGTCTCCACGGCGTCCTCGGTGAATTCCAGGCCGTCCGGGTAGACCCGCGTACCGCCGTAACGGGGGTCGACCTCCAGCGTCCACTCGCCCCTCGCCACGTCCCGGACCACGAGCCGCTCCGGGCGGGGGTCCTCCAGGGTCGCCGGGATCACCACGCCCAGGGGCCCGGACTGTTCCGGGTCCTGCCACTCCACCGCGTCGGTCGTGGGGCGGCGGACCGGGAGGGTCAGGCTCGAGGCCGCAGGGGCGAGCGTGAAGCCCGCCGCGTCCGGCTGTGGCCAGATCCACGGCCAGTACGCGGAGGAGACCGCCAGGCGGACCCGGTGGCCGGGCGGGAAGGTGTGGCCGATGCCGTTGAGCTCGAGGACGAAGCTCTCCGTCTCCCCGATCTGCGCCTCCACCGCCCGGTCGCGGCCGTAGCGGGCGGAGAAGTTCAGTACGCCCCGGGTGACCAGGGTCGAGGAGCCGTCCGGGGCGATGTCGCAGAGGCGCGCGATCACCTGGCCCGTGGGGGCCGGAGTGGTCAGCGACAGGCTCACCCGCGGCCGGCCCAGGATCTCGATCGGTGCGCCGTCCTCCGGGACCGCGAAGTCGAAGCAGGCCGAATGGGCGTCCTCGTCGCGCTGGTCCGGCGGCAGATCCGCGTCGTTGCCGAAGGGGAAGAAGCGCCCCGCGTCCAGGCCCGTCTGCTGCGGGGAGTCGACCACGACCGGCTCGCCCTGGAAGGCGTACGTCACCGGGGTGATGTTCGGCGACGGCCAGGCCGGGTCGGCGACCCAGCGGCCCGGCAGCTCCTCGTAGACCGTGGCCGGCGGGTGCGACTCGCTGATCCAGGAGCGCAGCAGCGGCTCCGCCATCACGTCGTTGTCGGCGCCCTTGAGGTGGTGGTCCCACCAGCGCAGCGTCTCCTGGAGGAAGCCGATCGCCGGACCCGGCGGCAGCTCGCGGTCCGGGTACTGGTGGGACCACGGCCCGATGATCCCGCGCACCCGGTCCTGGGGGAGGTGCTCCACCAGCCGCAGCACGGTGTCCCGGTACGGGTCGTGCCAGCCCCCGACCGCGAGGACGGCCGCCTCGATCGCCCCGTAGTCCTCGCAGACGCTGCCGTGCCTCCAGTAGTCGTCGCGGGTCTGGTGGGCGAGCCAGGTGTGGATGAGCGGGTCCACCACCTCCAGGCGCCGCAGCCACATCTCCCGCCACTCCTCGCCCACGTACCGCGGGTCCGGGGGCCGGCAGACGAAGGCGAGCATGGCGGCCGCCCAGGCGTGCATGTCCACGGCGAGGACGGAGCCCCCCATGTAGTGGACGTCGTTGTCGTAGCGGTCGTCGGTCGAGCAGACCGTGACGATCGCCTTCAGCGGCCTGGGGGCGAGCGCGGCGATCTGGAGCGAGTTGAAGCCGCCCCAGGAGATGCCGAACATGCCGACCTTCCCCGTGCACCAGGGCTGCTCGGCGAGCCAGTTCACCACCGCCACGCCGTCCGCCAGCTCGACGGGGTCGTACTCGTCCCCGGGCAGCCCCTCGCTGTTGCCGTGCCCGCGTACGTCGACGCGTACGGAGGCGTAGCCGTGCCCGGCGTACCAGGGGTGGCGCTGCCAGTCGCGGGGCGCCGTCCAGTCGGTGAGGCGGTACGGCAGGTACTCCAGGAGGGCGGGGACGGGGTCGTCGGTGACCGGCCGCCAGATCCGGGCGTACAGCCTCGTACCGTCCGGGAGGGGGATCCGGACGTCCTCGCGGGTCGTCTCGTACGGGAACTCGGTACGGATGCGCATGGCGGACCAACCTCGGTGGACGGGGTGCAGCGTGCGGAGGAGCCACGGCGCCATGGCGATCACGGCGAGGCCCACGGCGCCGGCGGCCCAGGATGTACGGGAGGAGGCCGAAGAGGGCATGATCGTCTTCGCGTGGCGGCTGCTCGCCGTTCGCGTCGGTATCGATCACTGTTCGGGACAAAACGCCTACTCCTGGTCGTATGAGCTGATCACGAACATACCGGGGGAGGCGGGAAGGCGCCCATGGTGATCGAAAGGCGACCGGATACGCTGACTTGAGTGAATCGAGCGACACATCGACAATCCGTGTGATCGTCAGCAGGCGTCAGCAGACAGGAGACCCCCTCGTGACCGTCGTCGGGCCGTTCGGTCTTAGCGTGCGGGACCAGGCTCTTGAGGCCGATGTCCAGACCGGATTGGCGGCCGTGGAGGCAGGGCTCCTCGACGCCACCAAGAGCGAGATCCCCTTCATCACCGAGGCCGCACAGCATCTGGTGCTGGCCGGCGGCAAGCGCTTCAGGCCGCTGCTCGTGATGCTCGCCGCCCAGTTCGGCGACCCCTACGCGCCGGGTGTCGTGCCCTCGGCCGTCGTCGTCGAGCTCACCCACCTGGCCACGCTCTACCACGACGACGTCATGGACGAGGCGGACGTGCGGCGCGGTGTCGAGAGCGCGAACGCCCGATGGGGCAACTCGATCGCCGTCCTCACGGGTGACTTCCTCTTCGCCCGTGCCTCGCACACGCTGGCGGACCTCGGACCCGATGCCGTACGCATCCAGTCGGAGGCGTTCGAACGTCTGGTCACCGGCCAGATCCTGGAGACCGCCGGACCGCAGGGCGACCGCGACCCGGTCGACCACTACCTCGACGTCCTCGGCGGCAAGACCGGCTCGCTCGTCGCCGTCTCCTGCCGCTTCGGCGCGATGATGTCCGGCGCGGACGAGAGCGTCGTCGACATCCTCACCCAGTACGGCGAGCGCCTCGGCGTCGCCTTCCAGCTCGCGGACGACGTCCTCGACATCGCCTCCGACTCCCACGAGTCCGGCAAGACCCCGGGCACGGATCTCAGGGAGGGCATCCCGACCCTGCCGGTGCTCCACCTGCGCGCCGCCGCGGCGGCCCACGGGCGCCCGGAGGACGTGGAGCTGGTCGCCCTGATCGACGGCGACCTCACCGACGACGCCCGTCACGCGGAGGTCCTGCGGCGGCTGCGCGTCCACCCCGCCCTGGAGCAGGCCCGCCGGGACACCGTGCGCTACGCCGAGGAGGCGCGCGCGATGCTGGCGCCGCTGCCCGAGGGGTACGCGAAGGCGGCCCTGGAGGAGCTTTGCGACGCGGTGGTCCACCGGGCGGGCTAGGGCGCGCGACCCGGTGGTCCACCGGGCGGGCTAGGGCGCGTTGATCCACCCCGCGGGCTAGGGGCTCTCAGGGTTCCGTCATCCCGTAGCAGTACGCGAGGTTGCGCCCCGGGTCTGACGATTCCGCCTCCTGACTTTGGTCAGATGGAGTCATCGACCACGGAGGTAGGACAGACCATGGCAGACAACCGTAAGGCGAGCCGCTACATCGTCCCGGTCGCGGTGGCCGGAGTGGCCGCGGCGACCATCGGGCTCGTACCGGCTCTCGCGGCGTCCGGTGACCCGGACCTGCCGGAGATCACGGCGCAGCAGCTGATCGAGAAGATCGCGGCGTCGGAGACGCAGACGCTGACCGGCACGTTCAAGGTCTCCACCGACCTGGGCCTGCCGTCGCTCGCGGGCCTGGCCGGCGGCATCGGAGGCGGCTCGGGCGGCTCCGCCTCCGCGGACCCGCAGCAGAAGCTGACGGAGCTGGTCTCCGGCACGCACACGCTGCGCGTGGCCGCCGACGGCCCGGACCGGCAGAAGCTGACGATCGTGGACGGCTCGGACGAGTACAGCCTGATCCACAACGGCGACGACGTCTGGGCGTACGACAGCAAGTCGAACGAGGCCTTCCACGAGAAGACCGACGGGGCCGGCAAGGCACCGGAGAAGGAGCTCCCGGCCACGCCCAAGGAGCTCGCCGACGAGATCCTGAAGGCCGCGGACGGCACGACGTCGATCACGGTGGGCGGGACGGCGAAGGTGGCCGGCCGGGACGCGTACCAGCTGGTGATCAAGCCGAAGCAGAGCGGCTCGACGGTCGAGTCGGTGAAGGTCGCGGTGGACGCCCAGAACGGCACACCGCTGAAGTTCACACTGACGTCGGTCGAGGGCGGCAAGCCCGTCGTCGACGCGGGCTTCACGAAGGTCGACTTCGGCAAGCCGGCGGCGTCGACGTTCGACTTCAAGGCGCCGAAGGGCGCGAAGGTGACGGAGGGCGGTCCGGAGCACGAGAAGGCCCCCGAGGACTTCGCCAAGGAGTTCGGCGGCCTCGCGGACCTCACCGGCGCCAAGGGCGAGGGCGTGAACGTCATCGGCGAGGGCTGGACGGCGATCGCGAAGCTCGACACCGGCGCCGCGGCCCCGAAGACGGACGAGGCACCGAAGGAGGTTCAGGGCTTCCTGGACGCGCTCGGGGACAAGGTCACCGGGAAGTTCGGCTCGGGCACGGTCTTCAAGACGAAGCTCGTGAACGCGCTGATGACGGACGACGGCAAGGTGTACGTCGGCGCGGTGACGAAGGACGCGCTGGTGGACGCGGCGAACGCCGGGAAGTAAGGCGGTTTGGGACCCCGGGCGGGTCGGGGGCGATGGTCACCGACCCACCCGGGAGTTCTGGTGCGTTCGCTCAGAACGTCAGCTTGAAGCTGTTGATGTAGCCGGTGTCCTGCGCGGCCCTGTCCTGGACGCGGAGCTTCCAGGCGCCGTTGGCGACCTCCGAGGAGGCGTTCACGGTGTAGGCCTGGACGATGTTGTCGGCGCTGCCGCCGGACCGGTTGTGCAGGTTGTAGACCGAGCCGTCGGGGGCGACGAGGTCGACGACGAGGTCACCGCGGTAGGTGTGGACGATGTTCACGTCCACCTTGAGGGTGGACGGCGCGTTGCCGGTGACACCGGTGACGTTGACCGTGGAGGTCACCGCGGCGCCGTTGTCCGGGATGGAGACGTCGGCGGCGTTCTCGAAGACCTTGCCGGGAGGCGTGGTCGTACCGGCCGACAGCGTCCAGATCGCGTGGGCGACGGCGTCGCTGTTGCGGTCGAGGGCGGTGTCGTTGATGTTCGAGGTCGTGTCGCAGGAGGAGTGGTAGCAGCGGTCGAAGGCCGTGGCCGTACCGCCCCACTTCTGCACCTGCGCGCTGGTCTTCACCCGGCTGGCGCCGGTGAACAGGCCGCCGACGGGTATGCCGACGTTCTTGAACGAGGCGTGGTCGGAGCGGCCGTCGCCCTCGGTCTCGATCTCGGTGGGCACACCGATCCCGGCGAAGTAGTCCTTGAAGGTCTGCTCGATCGCCGGGTCGTCGTCGTAGACGAAGTAACCGGGGTTGGGCGAGCCGATCATGTCGAAGTTCAGATAGCCGCTGACCTTCGAACGCTCCGTGGCCGGCAGTTGGCTGACGTAGTACTTCGAGCCGACGAGCCCGAGTTCCTCCGCGCCCCACCAGCCGAAGCGCAGATGCTTCGTGGACTGGAGGTTGGCCCGGGAGACGGCGAGCGCGGTCTCCAGGACGGCGGCGGAACCGGAGCCGTTGTCGTTGATGCCGGCGCCGGAGGAGACGGAGTCGAGGTGCGCGCCGGCCATGAGGACCTGGTTCGGGTCACCGCCCGGCCAGTCGGCTATCAGGTTGTAGCCGGTGGCGCCGTTGGAGGTGAACTGCTGGACGGTGGTGGTGTATCCGGCCGCGTCCAGCTTGGCCTTCACGAAGTCGATGGACGCCTTGTAGCCGGTACGGCCGTGGGCGCGGTTGCCGCCGTTGGCGTTGGCGATCGACTGGAGGTCGGCGAGGTGCTGCTTGACGTTGGCGAGCGGGATGTCGGGCGCGGCGACGGCAGCGGGCGCGGCGTTCGCGGAGGCGCCGGTGAACCCGGCGAGGGCGAGCGCGGCGACGGCGGACAGCGCGGCGGCACGTCTGGGAACGGAGAACTTCATGTGGGGGCTCCGGATTCCGAACGGGGATGGGACGGAAACGTACGAGACGCCCCGGGGCGTGGGTGCCACGAGGCGCTGGAGCTGTGCGGGTGGTTCGTGCGCTGATGTTCGGCGAGAGTTTGACTTCCCGTCAAGAGCGGAAACCGGTCAGGCGCGTTCGCTCACCGGACGAGCCCGTTCGCGGTGTCACGGAGCGAGGGCGTCCATGGCGTCCTCGACGGCTTCTCTGACATCCGGGTGCGGGTCGTGGGCCAACTCCCGTAGCAGCGCGCCGACTCCAGGCGTGGACCAGTACGTCACGGCCTCGACGAGCGCGACCCGCACGGCGGTGTCGGGGTGCCGGGCCAGCCGGGCCAGACGCTCCAGGGGTCCGCGCCGCCGCAGCCCGTACCAGCGCAATGCCTCGCGCAGCGCGACGGCATCCCCCTCGGCCTCGGCCGCCTCGACCCGCGCGAGCAGGACGCGGGGCGGGGGAGGGGGCCCGTCCAGCGGGTGCGGCCGGCGCTCCCGTAGCCTCCGCGACCCGTACTCGCCGCGCACCCGGCAGCCGTGGCACGTGCAGGGCGTCCTGCCGTGGGCGTCGGGGAAGTACCGCCACCCGTTGACCTGCCGCACGGGCCGGATGCTCCGCACCTCGCCGCGTGCGACGGCCCGGGGCAGGAACACCTCCCACCCCCGCGGATCGTCGAGCGCGCTCACCGTACGCACCGCCTCGGCCGCCGTCGTCTCCACCGGTTCCCGAGCGTTGTACCGCCCGACGGTGACCGCCTCCCCGTCCGCGATCTTGACGTGGACGGCGACGAGACCGCCGGGCCCGGGTCGGCGGGACAGCTCGCGGAGCCACTGGTGGGTGAGCGTGTACGACGGGAGGACGGGGAAGAGGTAGACGCCGCGCCCCGTCGAGCCGAGCCCGCTGCCGCGACCTTGGCTGAGGGCGCGTATGCCCGCGCGCCGGATCCGCGGGGCGGTGGCCGCGGACGTCAGGTGTACGAAGGTCGCCATGGGGCCCGATGCTAGGGGCGCCCGGTGTTCCGGCGTGATGTCGGGCCCGTGGTCACCACGCCCAGGACGGAGGCGAGCGGGACGTAGCCGAAGTGCCGGGAGTCCTGTGTGCGGGCGCCGTCGCCGCGGACCACCAGGCAGCCCGGGGGGACGCGGGTCGTGTCCACGGCCGGGCGCACGTCGGGCGGGACCGGGGCGCCCGGCATCGCCGTGACGCGCTTGACCAGCCACCGGACGTCCGTGTCGAGGGCCGCCACCGGGTTGCGGAAGACCACCGCGTCCCCGGGCCGGACCGGCGCCCGGCGGCGCACCAGGAGCCGATCGCCGTCCCGGTACGTGGGCGCCATACTCGATCCGGTCACCTGGACCAGGGCGAAGCGCGAACGCAGGGCGAGTACGGCACCCACGGCCCCGGCGCCTGCGGCGACCACGGCCGCCGTCCGGCGCAGGTACGTCACCGCGTCACCTCCGATGCCGGGCGGTCGGTGTAGCCGGCGGCCTGGAGCGCGAACAGCCGGGCGTAGTGGCCGTCCCCGTCGGCCATCAGCCGGTCGTGGTCGCCGAGTTCGGCGATGCGGCCGTCCACCAGCACGGCGATGGTGTCCGCGTCCCGCAGGGCCCCGAGACGGTGCGAGACGAGGAGCGCCGTGCTCCCGGAGCGCTGCGCGGCCAGGGTGCGGTGGACCTCGTGCTCGGCCTCCGGATCGAGACCGGAACTCGGTTCGTCGAGGATCAGGAGGTCGGCGTCCGCCCGCATGAGGGAGCGGGCCAGGGCCACGCGCTGCCATTGGCCGCCGGACAGGGTCACTCCGTGTGCGCCGCCGTCCTCGTCGAGGTGGACGCGGCTCAACTGCGTCAGATAGCCGTCCGGCAGACCCGCGAGGACCTCGTCCATGCCGGCCAGCGCCGCCGTGCGGCGGATCCGCTCGTGGTCCTCCAGGTGCGCCAGGTCGCCGACGCCGATGTTCTCGCCCGCCGTCAGGTCGTACGCCATGTAGTCCTGGAAGGTCACTCCGATGCGGCGGCGCAGCGCCTCCACGTCCATGGTGCGGATGTCGGTCCCGTCCCAGAGGATCGCGCCGCGCTCGGGGTCGTAGAACCGGCAGAGCAGCTTGATCAGCGTGCTCTTGCCGGCGCCGTTGCGGCCCACCAGGCCGGTGGCGCGTCCCGCGTGCAGCGTCAGGTCCACGCCACGCAGCACCCACGGGCCGTCGGGGTCGTAGCGGAACCAGACGTCGCGGAACTCGATCCGCTCCTGGAGCGCGGGCACGGAACCGGTCCCCGTCGGCAGATCGTCGGGGGCGTCCATCAGGTCGAGATAGTGGCCGAACAGCCGTACCGCCTCGGCGGCCGTCCCCGCCTGCATGACGATCCCGCCGAACGCGCCCTGCACACCGGCGGCCGCGGCGATGAACAGCGTCACGTCGCCGACGGTGAACCGGCCCTGGGCCGCACCGCCCACGACCACGATCACGCCCGCCCCGGCGACGGCGGCGTTGAGCGCGGCGAAGCCGGACTGCACCCAGGCACCCCGCCGTTCCACCGCGAGCTCCGCCTCGGTGGCGTCACCGAGCGCGCGCACCAGCCGTCCGTGCAGAAAGCCGCCGAGTCCGAAGAGGCGGATCTCCTTGGCGGCCCTGGGATCGGTGAGCAGCGAGCGGTAGAAGAGGCGCCGCCGCTGTTTGCCCGCCGTCAGCTCCCAGACCGCCACCTGACGGCGGGCCAGGGAGAGTCTCGCCACGAGGGCGGCGATCCCCACGAGGAACAGCAGCCCCGCCATCGGTGGCCAGACGGCGAGCAGCGCGCCCGCGAAACCGCCGACCGCGGCGAGGGAGCGGACGACCTCCTGGCTGAACATGACGATGTTGTGCGGTGCGTCCTGGGACGCCTGCTGGGCGAGCCGCAGTCGGTCGTGGAAGGCCGGGTCCTCGAAGCGGCGCAGCCCGTGGAACTCGTCGACCTTGGCGAACAGGGTGCGCTCCACCGTGACGACCAGCCGCTGCCGTACCAACTCGTCTAGATACGCGCCCAGTTGCAGCAGCACGGCGGAGACCGCGCCGAGCGCCGCCACCGCGATGCCCAGGGCCATGGCCCGGCCGGAGTCCAGATGCGTACCGCGGCCGAGCTCGTCGAAGAGCAGCTTGCTCAGCCAGGCGACCACGACCGGCAGGGCGCCGACCGCCACCGTCGTCGCGAACAGCGCGCAGGCGGCCGGCGGGGACGCGCGGAACTGCAGCAGCAGCGCGGTGCCCACCGCCCGCGCCCGCAGCCGGGTCCCCGAGGTGGCCTGCGGGGACCCGGCCGCATGAGAGGCGCTGGTCAGCACTTCGCGGTGGGGCGGGCCTTGCAGATGCCGTAACAGTCCATGTACCACTTCACGCCGTTTTTGCAGTAGCAGTACGAGCCGTGCTCGGGCACGCACGCCCCCGCACGCTCCTCCTTCAGCAGGAGCCCCAGCAGCTTGTCGCCCATCGTTCCGATCACACGGGTCATCGCGGACCTTCCGTAGCAGGGTTCGAGGCAGGAGCGTGGTCTGCTCCGGCCGGTGGAGAACGTAAGTGCTGCGCCCAACGCGGCGCAAGATGTCCTGTGTTGATGGTGTGTCACATGAAAGTCTCCGGTCCGCTTGTGCATACAGAGGCCACTGTTGCGCGATCGGCCTTCGGGGTTAGATTGCGATCGGCCCAGTCGTCGAAGGGAAGCCGGGGGCGGTTCATGGGGTATGCCTTGCTCGCCTGCCGACTGCTCGTCGGCGTGGTGTTCGCTGCCTCCGCGGCCGGGAAACTGCGCAGCGCCACGGCCTTTCGCGCCTTCGAGGGGGCGACCCGGAGCATGGGGGTCCCCGGGCGTCTCGCCCGGCCCGTCGCCGTGACGGTCGTGGCCGCGGAGTGCGCGGTGCCGTTCCTGCTGGCGGCCGGACCCGCGGGTGCCCCCGGGCTCGGCCTCGCGGTGGTCCTCGTGGTGGCCTTCTCCGCGGGCATCGTCGGTGTGCTGCGCCGCGGAACCCGCGCCTCCTGTGCCTGCTTCGGCGCGTCGAGCACGGTGATCGGCCGCCGCCACCTGGTCAGGAACGGTCTGCTGCTGCTGTGCGCCGGGTTCGGCGCCGGCTACGCGCTGACCGGAACCGCCTCCACTCCGCATGCCGGCGGCATCGCGATCGCCGCCGTCGCCGCGCTCGTGGGCGCCCTGCTCGTGATCTTCACCGACGAGCTGGGGGAGCTCTTCGGGGCGGGGCCGTCCGAGCGGGCGGGGACGGCCGAGCGGGCGGGGTCGTCCGAGCGGGCGGGGACGGCCGGGCCCTCCCGCCGGGCCGGGACGGCCGGACCCTCCCGCCGGTCTACGCGCTCCCTGTCGTGACAGGGCTGCTTCCTGGACCCGCCCACAGCCGTCTGAGTCATCTCAGCCGTCTCAGCCGTCTCTGTCATCTCGGCCATCCCGGCCGTCTCAGCCGTTCCTCACAACGGAGAAACCGTCATGCCCTTTCTGGTCGCCGCCGTGGTGCTCCTCACGATCCTGTGCCTGCTCAACCTCGTGCTGACCTTCGGGGTCATCCGGAAGCTGCGCCTGCAGGCCGACCGGCGGGCGGTCGCGGCGGCCGATGAACTGATGCTGCCGCCGGGCTCACCCGTCCCGGACTTCACCGCCGTCACCACGGCCGGCCGGACGGTGACCCGTGCCGCCCTGGGCGAGACGCTCATCGGCTTCTTCTCGCCGGACTGCACGGCGTGTGCGGAACGGCTGCCGAAGTTCGTCCAACTCGCCCGTGACCTGGACGGGGAGCGCAGCGTGCTGGCGGTCGTACACGCGGAGCAGGGCGAGGCCACCGAGGAGATCGCGACGCTCGCGGCGGTCGGCCATGTCGTCGTCGAGCCGCAACAGGGCCCGATGGGCACCCTGTTCGAGGTCGAGGGATACCCGGTGTTCGCGCTCCTTCCCGCGAACGGCCCGGTGGCGGCCACCGCCTTCGACCTGGAGAGGCTGCCGCTGAAACCCACGTCCCGTGCGTGAGGTGAGGGCGCGGGAGGCGAGGACCGAGGACGCGGCCCACGGCGCGGCCGAGGGCGGGCGGGCGCTGCGGATGAGGACCGGGGCCGAGGGCGTTGCGGGTGCGGGGGTGGACTATTTCTCCGGCAGGCGCGCCACGTCGGACACCGGCCCGAGGTGACCGAGCTTGTCGGGGTTGGCCACCGACCGGATCGTCCGGACCGCGCCGTCGACGATGTCGAGCTCGACCACGCTCACCACGCGCCCTTCGGCGTCGTTGAGCACGGCGCCCGGCCGGCCGTTGACCCAGGCCGGCTGGAGGGACACGCCGAGCCTCCGGGCCCGGCGGAGCCCGCCGACGAGCAGCTGTCCGACGCGCCGCGGATCGGTCTGCGGCTTCCCGATCGCCCGCGCCTTGCCCCCGCCGTCCCCGTGGAACACCACGTCGGGCGCGAGCATGCCGAGCAACGCGTCCATGTCACCGCCCGAGGCCGCCTCGAAGAACCTGCGGCCGAGTTCGTCGCTCTCCGCCCGCCGGTCGCGGGCCGGCGCGCGCCCGGCCTTCTTCCCTCCGGCGGCGATGCGCTGCCTGGCGCGGGCGAAGATCTGACGGCAGTTCACCTCGGTCTTACCGGTGATCCTCGCGACGTCCGGGTAGCCGTACCCGAACGCCTCGCGCAGCACGAACACCGCCCGTTCCACCGGCGAGAGGGCCTCCAGCAGCACGAGGAACGCCATGGAGAGGGAGTCGGCCAGCTCGGCGTGCTCGGCCGGTCCGGGCCTGTCGGCGGTGACGACGACCGGCTCGGGCAGCCAGTCGCCCACGTAGGTCTCCCGCCGTACGCGTGCCGAGGTCAGGTGGTTGATTCCCAGTCGGGTGACCGCTGTGGTCAGGTACGCCTTCGGGGCGGCGATCGTGGTTCCCGCCTGGTGCGCCCGGGTCAGGCCGAGGAACGCGTCCTGCACGATGTCCTCGGCGTCTCCCACCGATCCGGTCATGCCGTAGGCGATGGAGAACAGCAGCGGCCGGTACCCGGCCTCGCTCATCTCGTCCGTTGATCCCCGCACGGAACCCCTCCCCGCCAACTCGCGTACTGCGCCGCCCAGTCCGGCCCTCGCAGCGTATCCAAGACGCCCGGCGGATTGATCATCTGGGCAGGCCGCCGTGGAGGGAGACGCACGTCACGTTCGCCGCCGTCACGGGGATCCGGGGTGCCCTGTCTCAGAGGGCAGCAGTGAACGCCCGGCCGGTTCGCCCGGCCGGCCACCCGATCGGTACAGGAGAGAACCCGTGAACATCGCTCTGTGGATCGTCGCCGGACTGCTCGCCGTCGCCTACCTGGCCGGCGGCGCCGGCAAGCTGATCATGTCGAAGGAGAGGATCGCCGGCTTCGGCCCCAGCTCGGGGTGGGTCGAAGACTTCAGCGGTGGCGGCGTCAAGGCCATCGGAGCCCTTGAGGTCCTGGCCGCCGTGGGTCTGATCCTGCCCGCCGTGCTCGACATCGCGCCGGTTCTGGTCCCACTGGCCGCTCTCGGCCTGGTGCTGCTGATGATCGGCGCGGCGATCGTCCGCCTCCGGCGCCACGAGACCAAGCTCGTGGTGGTGGACCTGCTCTACGTCGCCCTGGCCGGATTCGTGGCATGGGGCCGCTTCGGCCTCGAGTCCCTATGATGCTTCGGCAACCGAAGCACGAGGAGGGGCTGGGGCATGGACGCGAGGGCGCCTCGGCCGGGTACGCCGGTACGGGGATCGGAGTCCGGCTGGCCCGTCTTGGCCGTACTCGATCTGCTCGGGAGGCGCTGGGCGCTGCGCATCCTGTGGGAGCTGAGCCGAACCCCGGCGGGCTTCCGCGAGTTGCAGCGCCGATGCGAGCACATGTCCTCCAGCGTGCTCAGCACCCGGCTCGGCGAGCTGACCGATGCCGGCCTGCTCGACCTGCGCGACGACGGCTATCACCTCACCCGCCTCGGTGAGGAACTCGTCGAAGCGCTCCGCCCGCTGAATGCCTGGAGCCTGCGATGGGCGAGCGAAACGGGCACCGACGCGTCGGACGCCTAGGGCCTGTCCGGCGGATCATGGCCGGGGGTGCAGGCCCTAGGGGGTGTCTTCCGGATCTGCCGGGCCGATCCGAAAGGCAGGCCCTCCCTAGCCGTCGCGCGAGCCAGGCCGCGGGCGGGGCGGGGTCGAGATCTCCTGCCGCCTGGCCCTTTTCGATCCTGCTTTCCCTGTGTCGACGCCCGGTCGTCAGCGAAGCTCCGCAAGGCGTTCGAGGTCGTCGTGGACCGATGCCCGATCCTCCTCGGTGAGGGGGATCGCGGCGGCCTCGGCGAGAGCGGAGGCCGCGGTCTTCTCGTCGCCGAGGCGACCGGCGACGTCGGCGCGCAGCACCAGAAGGCGGAACAGCTGCACGGGCGTGGGCCGTTCGTCCTCCAGGCGCAGGACCCGGTCGATGATCTTCGCCGCGCCCGCCGGATCCTCCTTCGAGTCCGCGAAGAGGGACGCGTTGTGCAGGGCTCGGGCGAAGGTCTCCTCGGGTGCGGGCCGGTGGTGCGGGTTCTCGCTCGTCGGCTGCCCGATGCGGATGCAGTTGCCGCCGGGATCGGTCATGAGGAACTGCCGCACGCCGTACGACATGTCCTTCAGCGCCCCGATGCGCGGCAGCCCGCGAACCGGGATCCTCCCGTACGCCGCCTTGAGCCCGGCCCGGAAGGCGGCGTGCAGGCCGTCGACGTCGTCGGTCAGGACGTAGCACGTGCTGATCGACTGCTCGGGCTCGTACTGCTTCACCCCGAAGAACTGCAGCTCGATGCCGCCCCGCTCCACGACCGCGTAGGGGTTCGGGCTCTTCTGCTGGAAGGTCACCTCGAATCCGAGGGCGGTGTAGAACTCGAGAACGGGTGGGAGGGTCCGGCAGGGCAGGATCGGAATCGTCTTCTCGGCCATACCCTCCACTCTAGTCAAACTTGACTAGAGTGGAGAGGG
The DNA here is from genome assembly GCF_040645695.1 of Streptomyces sp. NPDC046712. Classification (NCBI taxonomy): domain Bacteria; kingdom Bacillati; phylum Actinomycetota; class Actinomycetes; order Kitasatosporales; family Streptomycetaceae; genus Streptomyces; species Streptomyces sp. NPDC046712. Next base: position 60,272 of record NZ_JBEYYW010000025.1, read on the forward strand.
GGATTCAGGTCGGCCTTCCAGCGCCACGTCCGAATTCCGCCAGCATGGGGGGTTGGGCGCGACTGAGGGTGGGCGCATGACGACTTACACCGCACGGCCCATCGAGCCCGCCGCCCTCGCCGAACTGCGGGGAGTGGACGACGCAGGGCAGCCCTGTGTCCCGTACACCGCCACCGAGGGCGGGAGTCCGCTGCGTTGCTGCCTCCGGGGTGTCGAGCCCGGGGAGCGGATCGCGCTCGTCTCGTACGCGCCGCTGCGCCGCTGGGCCGCCGAGACCGGGGCGCGGCCGGGGGCGTACGACGAGCAGGGGCCGGTCTTCATTCACGCCGAGGAGTGCGGCGGGCCCGTGGCGGACTCCGGGGCGTACCCGTTCGATCGGCCCGGTGCCCTGCGCACCCTGCGGCGTTACGACTCCGAGGGGCGGATCGTCGGCGGTCGGCTCCTGGAGATCCCGGCCGAGGCCGCCGAGGGCTTCGACAAGGCGTTCGCGGAGGCGTTCGCCGATCCCCAGGTGGCGCTCGTGCACGTCAGGGCCGTCGAGTACGGCTGCTTCCAGTTCGAAGTGCGTCGGCCCTAGCCGTGCTCGAAGCTCACTGCACGCAGAACTCGTTGCCCTCCGGGTCCTGCATGACCACCCACGTGCCCGAGGGCTCCTCCACCCTGCGGTAGACCGACGCGCCCAGGGACTCCAGACGCTCGACCTCTGCGTCCCGGGTGCCCTGGGCCGCGTGGACGTCCAGGTGGAGGCGGTTCTTGACGGTCTTCTTCTCCGGGACGCGCTGGAAGAGGATGCGGCGGCCGAGGCCGATGCCGGTCTGCTCCTCGTACGGGTCGTCCGGGTGGCGGACGGCGATCAGATCGCGGAACGCGAGGCGGTCGGAGACCGTGACGGTCAGGTCCGGCGGCAGTGCGCCGAGGTCGAGGAGACGCTGAATGTGTGCGCTGTTGTCCTCCTCCAGATAGCCGAGGGCGGCGGCCCAGAACGTGGCCTGGGCGTGCGGGTCGCCGGCGTCGATCACAAGCTTCCAATGGAGCGCAGTCATGTAACCAGTTATACTGGTTTCGTGATGCGGGCGACAACAGGAATGACTCTGATTCATCCCGATGGGCAGCGGTTCCGCTTCGATGCCGGGGCCCTCTGTCTGGAGCTGCTGCTCACCGGTGGTCCCGGGCCCGTGGCCGCGCGCTTCGAGGTCCTCCACGAGCCCGACGGGCTGCTGGACTGGGTCCGGCGGTGTCGGCTCGGACCCGATCTCGACGTCACCGTCACGGCGGGCGAACTGGCGCGGGTACGGGAGGTGCGGGACGCCCTGTGGGGGCTCGCCCACGCCCGGACACACGGCCGCGCCTACGCCCCGGAGGAGCTCGCGCTCGTCAACGAGGCCGCCGCCCCGCCCCCGCTGGTCCCGCTCATGACCGCAGACGGGGCGCACGCCTGGGCCCCGGGGGCCACCGCGACCGCGCTGCTCTCGACCGTCGCCCGCGACGCGGTCGAGCTGTTCACCGGCCCCCACGTCGACCGCATCCGCGAATGCGGCTCGGACAACTGCGCTCTGCTGTTCGTGGACACCTCCCGCCCCGGGCGCCGCCGTTGGTGCGCCATGGAGCGGTGCGGCAACCGGCACAAGGTGCGGGCGCACCGGGCCCGTACGCATGCGGAGGGCGAGACGGCATGACGACGGCGGAGGTGGAGAGGCCGCCGGCGCCGTAGACGCGCAGCACCCTCGGACCTCCGCCGCCCCGGAGCGCCGCCTAGGACCTCCGCTTCAGACCGCGGCTGCCGCCGCCTCCGCCGCCTCCCTCGCGTCGTACGCCTCACGCGCCGCCGCGATCTCGTTCTGGTGGCGCTCCGTCCACGTCACGAGCGAGCGGATCGTCGTGTGCAACGTCCCGCCCAGCGGCGTCAGTTCGTACTCCACACGCGGCGGTACCACCGGATGCACCGTCCGCTTCACCAGGCCGTCCCGCTCCAGCTGGCGCAGCGTGACCGTCAGCATCCGCTGGCTGATCCCGTCGATCTCCCGCCGCAGCTCCGTGAAGCGCAGCTTGCGGCGGTCGAGCAGGGCGATGACCAGCAAGGACCACTTGTCGGCGACCCGGTCGAGGATCTGGCGTACCTCGCAGTCCTCCCGGGTGTCCCACTGGAAGGGGTCCGCGTCGCCCTCGTACCCGTCGGCGTAGGTCACTTCGCAGTGACTCGGTGACTTCAAAGTGCCTTCTTCCATGGCATCGCATGCTCCCGCAGGATGCAGGTGGTTACAAGAGGGAACCGACCCTCTGGCCGGTAACCGCCCCTACCCCTCCCTGCCTTGGAGACAGCTGTGTCCGCATCCCTTCCCGTACGCGCCTGGGCCCTCCTCCTCGTCCTCTGCGGAACGATCTTCCTCGAGGGCATCGATGTCGCCATGCTCGCCGTCGCCGTGCCAAGCATCAGATCCGATCTGGACTTGTCCACCAGCACCGCGGCCTGGGTGATGTCCGCGTACGTCCTCGGCTACGCCGGCTTCACCCTCCTCGGCGGACGCGCCGCCGACCTCCTCGGCCGCCGCCGGATGTTCCTCGGCTGGCTCACCGTCTTCCTGCTCTTCTCCGGTCTCGGCGGCTTCGCGCAGGAGGGCTGGATGCTGATCACGGCCCGCTTCGTGACCGGCGTCGCCGCCGCGTTCATGACCCCCGCCGCGATGTCGATCATCACCACCTCCTACGAGGAGGGGCCGCAGCGCAACCAGGCGCTGCTGGTCTTCGCGGGTACGGCCGCCGGAGGCTTCACCCTCGGGCTCGTGATCGGCGGCCTGCTCACCCAACTCGGGTGGCGCTGGGTCTTCTTCGCCCCGGTGCTGCTCGCGGCCGCGGTCCTGCTCGCCGCGGTGCGGCTGATCCCGAAGGATGCGCGGCCCGAGCGGACGGGCGGCGGCTTCGACCTGGCCGGCGCGCTGACGGCCGCGGGCGCGATGCTGCTGCTCGCGTTCGGGATCGTCCGGCTCGAGCACGGCCTCGACGGCTGGCCGCTGACCGCGCTCGTCGCCGCCGGCGGGCTGGTCCTCGCGGGGGTGTTCGTCGCCGTCGAACGCCGGGCCGCCGCGCCGCTCGTACGCCTCGGGGTGCTCCGTAAGGCGTCCACCGTCCGCGCGGACCTCGGTGCGCTGCTGTTCGTGGGCTCGTTCTTCGGCTTCCAGTTCGTCGCGACGCTCTACCTCCAGGAGCTGCGCGGCTGGTCCTCGCTGGAGACGGCCCTGGCGCTGACGGTCATGGGCGTCGACGCGATCCTCGCCCCGACGCTGACCCCGCGGCTGGTGGCGCGGTACGGCAACGCCCGGGTGATCCTCGGCGGGTTCGTGCTCGCGATCGTCTCGTACGCGCTGTTCCTGCCGCTCGGCCCCGACTGGTCCTACGCGGCGATGTTCCCGACTCTGCTGCTGAGCGGGCTCGCCTTCGCCCTCGCGTACGGACCGCTGACGATCGCCGCGACCGACGGCATCGCGGAGGAGGAGCAGGGGCTGGCGAGCGGGCTGCTGACAACGGCGGTGCAGTTCGGGTCGGCGGTGGGCATCTCCGTCGTGACGGCGGTGTACGGGATCGCGGGCGGTGGCCTCGACGGGTTCCGGTCGGCCCTGGTGGTGCCGGTCGTGATGGTGGCGATCGGTGCGGCCGTCGCCGCGACCGGGCTCCGGGCGGGCAAGCCGACCCGGGCGGTCCAGGGGTCCGGGGGGCTCGCGGCCCCGGAGTCCGCGACCAAGGTCACCGTCTCGTGACCGGGTGACGCCCTCGTCCGGTCGGTGTCGCCGCGCCGTACATGCCCCGGCTCCCGGAGTTCTCCTCCGAGCCGGGGCATGCGACCGTGGTCAGCGTCCCGGCTGTGCCGCCGGAGCGGAAGCGGCCGTGTTCTCGGGCGCGTCGACAGCGTGTCCGGTCGCGGCCTGTCCGGACGTGGCCTGTCCGGACGTGGCTTGTCCGGACGTGGTGTCGGCCAGGGCACGGTTCACGAGGCTCTCGGCCAGGGCCTCCGCCTCCACCCGGCTGCGCCGGGCCGTCCGCAGCGCGTCCCACGTCAGGATCGTCAGCGCCAGCCACACCAGCGAGAAGCCCGCCCAGCGCTCGGGCGGCATCGCCTCGTGGAAGTAGAGGACACCCAGCGAGAACTGGAAGAGTGGCGCCAGGTACTGCAGCAGCCCCAGCGTCGACAGCGGTACGCGGATCGCCGCCGCCCCGAAGCAGACCAGGGGCGCGGCCGTCACGATGCCGGTCGCCGCGAGGAGGGCCGCGTGTCCCGCGCCCTCGGCGCCGAAGGTGGCCGAGCCCTGCGAGCCGAGCCACAGCAGGTAGGCGAGGGCCGGCAGGAACTGGACGGCGGTCTCGGCGGCCAGCGACTCGAGGCCGCCGATGTTGACCTTCTTCTTCACCAGGCCGTAGACACCGAAGGAGAAGGCGAGGATCAGGGAGATCCACGGCGGGCGCCCGTACCCGATCGAGAGGACGAGGACGGCCGTGGCGGCGACGCCGACCGCCACCCACTGCGCGGGCCGCAGCCGCTCCTTCAGGAGCAGGACGCCCAGGGCGATGGTGACGAGCGGGTTGATGAAGTAGCCGAGGGACGCCTCGACGACCTGGCCGGCGTTGACCGCCCAGATGTAGACGCCCCAGTTGATGGTGATCACCGTCGCGGCGAACGTGATGAGGCCCAGCTTGCGCGGGCTGCGCACCAGCTCGCGTATCCAGCCCCAGCGGCGCAGCGCGAGGAGCGCGACGCCGACGACGACCAGTGACCACACCATCCGGTGGGCGAGGATCTCGACCGCCCCGGCCGGCTTGAGGAGTGGCCAGAAGAGCGGGACCAGGCCCCACATGCCGTAGGCGCCGATCCCGTAGAGGAGTCCTGCCCGTCCCTCGTCGTCCGTCTTCACCGAACCTCCTGCCCTGCGCCGCGCCGTCCTGAAGACGGTAGCGCCGCACAGGGCAGGCTGTCATGTCCGTACCGCGATACGGTCATGACTTTTCGGCGAGGGCCTCCGCGATCGTCTCGGCGAGCGGGGTGGTCGGGCGCCCGATGAGGCGGGACAGGTCGCCGGTCTGCCGGGCGAGCGCCCCGCGCTCGATGGCCTTGTCGACGTCCACGAGGATCGCGGCGAAGAGCGGCGGGACGCCCGCGCCGGTCAGGATCTCCTCGTGCGTCTCGGCCGGGACGTTGCTGTACGCGATCTCCTTGCCGGTCTGGCGGGCGACCTCGGCCGCGTACTCGGCCAGCGACCAGGCGACGTCGCCGCTCAGCTCGTACGCCGTGTTCAGGTGCTCCTCGGCCGGGCCGGTCAGGACCGCGGCGGCCGCGGCGGCGAAGTCGGCGCGGGGGGCGGAGGCGACCCGGCCCTCGCCGGCGTTCGCGACGACGGCGCCGTGCGCGAGGACGGGGGCGAGGTTGGCGGTGTAGTTCTCGGTGTACCAGCCGTTGCGCAGGAAGGTGTACGGCAGGCCGGAGTCGAGGATCAGCCGCTCGGTGTCCTTGTGCTCGGCGGCCAGGTCGAAGTCGGCCTCCGGGCCGCCGAGGACGCCGGTGTAGGCGAGCTGGGCGATGCCGGCGGCCTTGGCCGCGTCGATCACGGCCGCGTGCTGCGCCACGCGCTGCCCGACCTCGCTGCCGGAGATCAGCAGCACGCGGTCGCCGGCCTTGAAGGCGTCCGCCAGGGTCTCGGGCCTGCTGTAGTCGGCGATCCGCAGCTCGACGCCGCGCTCGGCGAGGTCGGCGGCCTTGGCCTTGTCGCGGACGACGGCGGCCACGGACTCGGCGGGGACCCGGGTCAGCAGCTCGTCGATGACGAGACGGCCCAGCTGTCCGGTGGCTCCGGTGACGACGATGCTCATGGGGGTTCCTTCTCCCGTGCGGTGCGGCGGTGGGCAATGCACTCACCGTACGGCGGGCGCTAACCTTTCGAAAGTACCCACTTTGAAGTAAGGTACTGACATGGGAGTAAGTGGTGAGACCCGTGCCGCGCGTGCCGCGAGCGAAGAGCCGAAGAGCCTGCTGGCCGACGTCGACGGCGCCATGTGCCCCGCGCGGCTCGTCCTGGAGCACGTCACCAGCCGATGGGCGGTCCTGATCCTGATCGCCCTGCGGGAGCGTTCGTACCGCTTCAGCGAACTGCGCCGACGCGTCGGCGGCGTCAGCGAGAAGATGCTCACCCAGACGCTCCAGACCCTGGAGCGCGACGGCTTCGTCCACCGCGACGCCAAGCCGGTGATCCCGCCCCGCGTCGACTACAGCCTCACCGAACTGGGCGAGGAGGCCGCCCGTCAGGTCTGGGAGCTGGCCCGTTGGACCGACGCCCGGGTGCCGGCCGTCCAGGAGGCCCGCGTCCGCTACGACGAGGCGCGTCGCGAGACTGTCGCGGGATCTTCTCAATGATGTTGTAACCGGGGCGTGTTGGGCGCCCGCGTCGTACGATCTGCTCACCACTCGGGGATTGTGTGAGCGTGCGTGGGGGATTGTGTGACGTACGGATACCGAAGAGTGCTGGGCGCCTGCGGGGGGCTGCTGGCGTGCGGACTGATCCTGACGGGTTGCTCGGGCTCCGGCTCGGGCGACGACGGCAAAAAGCCTCAGGGGAAAGGGAGTTCGACTCCGCAGGCACCGCCGACCGGAAGCCCGACCGCGGCGCCCACGCCCACGGGACTCGGCTTCACCCCGGACCCGAAGCGCACCCCGAAGAACGAGGCCGACGCCAAGCGGCTCGCCCTCGCGATCGTCGCCGGCCCCGACTCCTGGGGCTCGGACTACGTCAAGCGCAGCCCGTACCTCAGCGCCGACGACTACTGGCCCGTTCTCAGCAAGCAGTGCTCGTGGGAGACCGGCACCCGCCCGGCGTCCGTGCTCCACAGCGTCACCGCCTACAGCGAGATCCCCGCCGGGTCCGGCAGGGGGGCGCTGCGGGTGTCCTCGATCGTCACCGTCCATCGCACCGAGGCGGACGCCGACTGGGAGATGGCCGAGACCCTCGAAGAGGCCCTGCGCTGTCCCGAACAGCGGTTGCGCGACGGGGAGCGGATCAGCGGCCTGATGTCCCTCGGCAGCCCCTTCGGCGTCGGCGGCAACTTCACCGCCGTGGACTCGCTCAGAGAGGCGGGGACGTACCTCAACGACTCCGTCAAGGGGGAGCAGACGTACTCCTGGTACCAGTCCCGCGTCGGACAGATCACCGTCACCGCCGTCGTCAAGGGAGCGCCCGGCCACGTCGCCAAGGAGGTCGACAGCGCGCAGGTCCACGCCCTCGTCGCCATGGTCGGCCGCGCCGAGGACGAGCTGGAGGTCCAGTCATGAGCCCCACCGCCCAGCCCACCCCCGAGCCCGGCCGGCCCGCCTCCGCTCCCCGGCCGGACGCCCTCCAGCCGCTGCTGCCCTCCGACCCGTCGTCGATCGCCGGCTACCGGCTCCTCGGCCGGCTCGGCGCCGGCGGCATGGGCGTCGTCTACCTCGGCCGTACGGACAACGGCGAACTCGCCGCCGTGAAGGTCACCCACGCCGACCAGGCCGACCAGGCCGACTTCCGCGCCCGCTTCCGCCGCGAGGTCGAGGCCGCCCGCCGGGTCTCCAGCCCCTGGGCCGTCCCCGTCACCGGCGCCGACCCGGACGCCCCCGAGCCCTGGATGGCGACCTCCTTCGTCCCCGGCCCCTCCCTCGGCGAGGCCGTGACCGCGCACGGTCCGCTGCCCGAGCGGAGCGTACGGATCCTCGGCGGCGCCGTCGCCCGTGCGCTCGCCGCCGTGCACCAGGCCGGACTCGTCCACCGGGACGTCAAGCCCGGCAACATCCTCCTCGCGGTCGACGGCCCGCGCCTCATCGACTTCGGCATCGCGCGGACCACGGGGGAGACCGCCCTCACCTCCACCGACATGGTCGTCGGCACCCCCGGCTTCCTCGCCCCCGAACAGGCCGAGGCCCGCGCCGCCGAGATCGGTCCGCCCAGCGACGTCTTCGCCCTCGGCTGCCTCCTCGCCTACGCCGCGACCGGCCGCCCGCCCTTCGGTACGGGGGCGGTCGACGCCCTGCTGTACCGCACCGTCCACGACGAGCCCGACCTCGACGGCGTACCGGACGGGGTGCTCGACCTCGTGCGGGCCTGCCTCGCCAAGAACCCGGCCCAGCGGCCCACCGCCGAGGAGATCAGCGCCGGACTCACGGAGGACACCCCGGGCGCCGCTGCCGACTGGCTGCCCGCCCCCGTCGTACGGACCATCGCCGAACGCTCGGCGGCGATGCTCGCCCTGCCCGAGATCGACGCCACCCAGCTCGGCGCATCGGATGCCGGGGATCAACCCGCGCCCAGCAGACGGAAGTTCCTGCTCCTGGCGTCCGGGGGAGCCGTCCTCGCGGCAGGAGGCGGCATCGCCGCCTGGGCCGCGCTGCGGGACGACGACAAGGACCGGAAGGCCACCCCGCCGCCCAGGAAACGACGCTGGATCATCGGCGTCCAGGCGGATCTCAGCGGCCCCGCCAAGGACATCGGCCGCGCCCAGGAACGCGGCGCCCGCCTCGCGGTCGAGCAGTTCAACGCCCGTAAGGACAAGCCCTTCACCCTCGAACTCAAGGTGTCCGACGACGCCGGGGACAAGAACAAGGCCCTGGCCGCGGCCCGCGTCCTCACCGGCGACCCGGACGTCCTCGGCGTCCTCGGGCCGACCTCCGACTACACGGGCCTGGCCGCCCTCCCCGCGTACGACGAATCACTCGTCCCCCTGATCACGGTCTCCGCGGGGCTGAACCTGCTCGCCCCGACGGGAGGGGGCGGCCAAGGGCTCTCGGTGGTGCAGGCCTGCCCGCAGCACGCCATCGCGGGCATGTACCTCGCCTACTACGTCCTGACGAAGACCCGGAGCGTCCGGCCGGGCATCCTCCAGGAGAGGACGGACGACACCTACGCCTGGCAGTACATCGGCGGCGCGAACTTCGGCTTCCGGCAGGGCAAGGTCGTCCCCGTTCCCCGAGTCGTCCCCGGACGCACCACGGACTACAAGCGCGTGCTGAGCGGCATGATGGCGGACGGCATGGACGCGTACATCCACTGCGGCCTCACGCCGAGCGCCGTCCTCGCGGCCAAGGCGCTCGACGAACTCGGCTTCACGGGCATGAAGGTCAGCGGGCAGCACGTGTTCGAGCCCCGGTTCCTGGCGGAGGCGGGAAGCGCCGCGGAGGGCTGGGTGCTCGGCGCCCCGGTCGTCGACGCCACGAGCCTCAAGGGGGCGTCGGCCTTCGTCGCCGCACACCGCAAGCGATACGGCGTGGCCCCCGCCTACTACACGGGTGAGGCCTTCGACCTGGTCAACCTCCTGGTTCAAGAGGTGGCCAAGGCCGCCAAGGGGGGGAAGCGCCCCGACCGCACCGCCCTCACGCCCCTCCTGCGCAAGGTGAAACACCAGGGCGTCATGGGCGGCTACGTCTTCAACCCCGAGAGCGGCCAGATGCAGATAGGGGCGGTCGGCACCTTCATGTACGTCGTCGAGAACGGCCGCTACAAACCCCTGGAGTTCGCCCCCGGCGGGCCGCCGAAGAACAGACGGGTCTGACGCGTGCGGCCCCTTCGCCCCGCCGATCCGTCGTCGATCGCCGGATACCGCCTGCTCGGCCGGCTCGGCGCCGGCGGCATGGGTGTCGTCTACCTCGCCCGGTCCGGCGGCGGCGCGCTCGCCGCGGTCAAGCTGATCCTCGCCGAGCACGCCGCCGACCCCGGCTTCCGCGAGCGGTTCCGGCGGGAGGCCCGGGTCGCCGAGCGGATCACCGGCCGCTGGGTGGTCCGGGTCCTCGGCTCCGACCCGGAGGCCCGGGAGCCCTGGCTGGCCACCGAGTTCGTGCCCGGACCCTCGCTCGCCGAGGCCGTCGGCCTGCACGGCGCCCTGCCCGAGCCGACCGTACGGGCCCTGGGCGCCCGGCTCGCCGACGCGCTCACGGACATGCACGAGGCCGGACTCGTCCACCGGGACGTCAAGCCCGGCAACGTCCTCCTCGCCCTCGACGGACCACGCCTGATCGACTTCGGCATCGCCCGGTCGGCCGGGGCCACCGCCCTCACCGCCACCGACGCGATGATCGGCACGCCCGGCTTCCTCGCCCCCGAGCAGGCCCGCGCCGGCGGCGCCGGCGAGGTCGGCCCGCCGAGCGACGTCTTCTCACTGGGGTGCGTGCTCGCGTACGCGACCACCGGCCGACGCCCCTTCGGTACGGGCGGGGTGGCCGCGGTCGTGTACCGCACCGTCCATGAGGAGCCCGACCTCGACGACGTACCGGAGGCGCTGCTCCCGCTGGTGACCGCCTGTCTCGCCAAGGACCCCGCGGACCGGCCCACGGCGGCGGAGGTACGGGCCCGGCTCGGACGGGCCGAGGGCCCGGCGGGCGACTGGCTGCCGCCCGGTCTTCCCGCGCTGATCGCCGAACGCTCCACGCGGGTCCTCGACCTGCCCGTGGCGGAGCCGACCGTCGTCGTGCCCTCCTCCGAGCCGGCCCGCATCTCGCCGTCACGGCGGCGCTTCCTGATGCTCGGATCCGCGACCGCCGTCGCCGGGGCCGGCGGGCTGACGGCCTGGATGGTGAACCGCACACCCGGGAGTCCGGGCTCCGGCGGCTCGCCCACGGCCCTGCCCACGTACACGATCGGCGTCCAGACCGATCTGAGCGGCCCGCGCAGCGCGGACGGGCGCGCCCAGGAGCGCGGGGCGAAGCTGGCCGCCGAGACCTTCAACAGCCGCGCCGACCGGCCCTTCGACCTGGCGGTGAAAGTCCGGGACGACGGAGGAGACCCGAGCCGGGCCACCGCCGTGGCGAAGGAGTTCGTGAAGGACCTCGCCGTCGTGGCCGTGCTCGGACCCACCACCCGCGAGACCGTGGTCCCCGTCGCAGACATGTACGACAAGGCCGTCCTCGTCTGCGCGACCGTGGCCGTCGGCATCGACCAGGTCGAACTCGCCGGTCAGACCACCCACCCCACCTACCGCGAACTGCGCGTCGGTCACGACATGCTGCAGTTGCCCTTCACCAGCGTCGCCATCGCGCTGGGCGCCGGGCGGATGGCGGTGGTGGACGACCGGGCGGGGGGTGACTACAGCTGGCGCACGGTCAAGTCCGCGCAGACCGCCATGACCCAGGTGGGCAGGACGCTGACGGTCCACCAGGTCGGTGCCACCTCCGACGACTTCGGACCGGCGGTGCGCGAGGCCCTCGCCACCCGCCCCGACGCGGTGCTCTACGCCGGCGTCTCCCAGCGCCGGGCCGGGCTGTGCGCCAAGGCCCTGAAGCAGCAGGGGTACGGCGGCCTGCGCGGCGGCGTCGAGTACGCGCTGGGGCCGGAGTTCCTCTCCGTCGCGGGCCCGGCGGCCGAGGGCTGGTACTTCGGCACCAGCTATGTCGATCCGGCGCTGGTACCGGCCGCCAAGGCCTTCACCGCCGCCTACCGCAAGCGCTGGGGGCTGTCGGGCGCGGCGCCCGTCGACCGGTTCGCCGCGGAGGCGTACGACGCGGTTTCGGTGCTGGCGGAGCGCATGACGGGTCTGGTGGCGAGCCAGAACCCGGCCACCAGGCGGATCGCCCTGCGGGGGGCGATGCGGGTGTTCACGTACCAGGGGATCACGAAGAGGTACGGCTTCGACGAACAGAACGTGATGATGTTCAAGTACCACACCGAGGCGTTCCTGTACCGGATCGAGCGGGGCGCCCCGCGCTTCCTCGGTCAGTTCGAGAAGGTGGCGGACGACCTGAAGAAGGGGCGTACGAAGCAGTGAAGGGCGCGGCCTCGGAGGCCGCGCCCTTCACCCGTACCGCTTCCGTCAGCCGACGACGGTCCAGGTGTCGTTCCCCGCGAGCAGCTGCCCGAGGTCGCCCTTGCCGTGCTGCTCGATCGCCGTGTCCAGCTGCTCGGCCATCAGCGTGTCGTACACCGGCCGCCGCACCGAACGGAACACCCCGATGGGCGTCTGGTGCAGCGTGTCCGGGTCGGCGAGCCGCGAGAGAGCGAACGCGGTCGTCGGGGAGGTGGCGTGCGCGTCGTGGACGAGGACGGCGCTCTCGTTCTCGGGGGTGACCGTGACGACCTTCAGGTCGCCCGTGGCCGGGTCCCGTACGACTCCCTTGTCCAGCGCGGTGCCGAAGCGGATCGGCTGCCCGTGCTCGAGACGGATGACGGCCTCCTGGGCCTGGTCCTTGTCCTTGAGGACCTCGAAGGCGCCGTCGTTGAAGATGTTGCAGTTCTGGTAGATCTCCACCAGCGCCGTGCCGGGGTGGTCGGCGGCCTGGCGCAGGACCTCGGTGAGGTGCTTGCGGTCGGAGTCGACCGTCCGGGCCACGAAGGACGCCTCCGCGCCGAGCGCGAGCGACACCGGGTTGAACGGCGCGTCCAGGGACCCCATCGGGGTCGACTTGGTGATCTTGCCCAGCTCGCTGGTCGGGCTGTACTGCCCCTTCGTCAGACCGTAGATCCGGTTGTTGAAGAGCAGGATCTTGAGGTTGACGTTGCGCCGCAGCGCGTGGATGAGGTGGTTGCCGCCGATGGAGAGCGCGTCGCCGTCACCGGTCACCACCCAGACCGACAGGTCGCGGCGCGAGGTGGCCAGGCCCGTCGCGATGGCCGGGGCGCGGCCGTGGATGGAGTGCATCCCGTACGTGTTCATGTAGTACGGGAAGCGGGAGGAGCAGCCGATGCCGGAGACGAAGACGATGTTCTCCTTCGCCAGGCCGAGCTCGGGCATGAAGCCCTGTACGGCGGCGAGGACGGCGTAGTCGCCGCACCCCGGGCACCAGCGCACCTCCTGGTCGGACTTGAAGTCCTTCATCGACTGGGCGGCTTCGGCCTTGGGAACGAGGTTCAGGAGCGACTCACTCATCGATGGCCTCCTTGAGTGCCGAGGCGAGCTGCTCGGCCTTGAACGGCATTCCGTTCACCTGGGTGTGGCTGCGGGCGTCGACGAGGTACTTCGCCCGGACGAGGGTGGCGAGCTGGCCCAGGTTCATCTCAGGGACGACCACCTTCTCGTACTGCTTCAGGACCTCCCCGAGGTTCTTCGGGAAGGGGTTGAGATGGCGCAGGTGGGCCTGGGCGATCGGCTGTCCGGCGCGGCGCAGGCGGCGGACGGCCGCCGTGATCGGCCCGTAGGTGGAGCCCCAGCCGAGGACGAGGGTCTTCGCGCCGTCCGGGTCGTCGACCTCGATGTCCGGGACCTCGATGCCGTCGATCTTGGCCTGCCGGGTGCGGACCATGAACTCGTGGTTGGCGGGGTCGTAGCTGATGTTGCCGGTGCCGTCCTGCTTCTCGATGCCGCCGATGCGGTGCTCGAGGCCGGGCGTGCCGGGTACGGCCCACGGCCGGGCGAGGGTCTGCGGGTCGCGCTTGTACGGCCAGAAGACCTCGGTGCCGTCCGCCAGCTCGTGGTTCGGGCCGCCGGCGAACTGGACGCGCAGGTCGGGGAGTTCGTCCACGTCCGGGATCCGCCAGGGCTCGGAGCCGTTGGCGAGGTAGCCGTCGGAGAGCAGGAAGACCGGCGTGCGGTACGTGAGGGCGATCCGGGCGGCCTCGACGGCCGCGTCGAAGCAGTCGGCGGGGGTCTTCGGGGCCACGACCGGGACCGGGGCCTCGCCGTTGCGCCCGTACATGGCCTGGAGGAGGTCGGCCTGCTCGGTCTTGGTCGGCAGGCCGGTCGACGGGCCGCCGCGCTGGATGTCCACGACGAGCAGCGGCAGCTCCAGGGAGACCGCGAGGCCGATCGTCTCGGACTTGAGCGCCACACCCGGGCCGGACGTGGTGGTGACGGCGAGGGAGCCGCCGAAGGCCGCGCCGAGCGCGGCGCCGATGCCGGCGATCTCGTCCTCGGCCTGGAAGGTGCGGACGCCGAAGTTCTTGTGCTTGCTGAGCTCGTGCAGGATGTCCGAGGCCGGGGTGATCGGGTACGACCCCAGGTAGAGCGGCAGGTCGGCCTGGCGGGAGGCGGCGATCAGGCCGTACGACAGGGCCAGGTTCCCGGAGATGTTCCGGTACGTGCCGGTGGGGAACGCCTTCGTGGCCGGGGCGACCTCGTAGGAGACGGCGAAGTCCTCGGTCGTCTCGCCGAAGTTCCAGCCGGCCCGGAACGCGGCCACGTTCGCCTCGGCGATCTGCGGCTTCTTGGCGAACTTCTGGCGCAGGAAGGTCTCGGTGCCCTCGGTCGGCCGGTGGTACATCCAGGACAGCAGCCCGAGCGCGAACATGTTCTTGGAGCGCTCGGCCTCCTTCCGGGACAGGCCGAAGTCCTTCAGGGCCTCGATCGTCAGCGTCGTCAGCGGGACCGGGTGGACCCGGTAGGCCGCCAGCGAGCCGTCCTCGAGCGGGGAGGTCTCGTAGCCGACCTTGGCCATGGCGCGCTTGGCGAACTCGTCCGTGTTGACGATGATCTCGCCGCCGCGCGGCACGTCGCCGATGTTGGCCTTGAGGGCGGCGGGGTTCATCGCGACCAGCACGTTCGGGGCGTCGCCCGGGGTCAGGATGTCGTGGTCCGCGAAGTGCAGCTGGAAGGACGAGACACCCGGCAGCGTGCCGGCGGGGGCACGGATCTCGGCGGGGAAGTTCGGCAGCGTCGAGAGGTCGTTCCCGAAGGACGCCGTCTCGGAGGTGAACCTGTCACCTGTCAGCTGCATACCGTCACCGGAGTCACCGGCGAACCGGATGATCACCCGATCGAGTTGCCGGACTTCCTTCTCGTCGCCGTGGCGGGGCGCTGCCGGGGCGCTGCGCTGCTCCCCGACCAGGGCCTCACCGGCCTCGCTACTGACCTGGCTGGTCACTGAACTGGACCTCCCTCGCGGCAAGGGTCTCTCCGCCAGAGGCGGGAGAAGGCTCGGGGAACGGTCGGCCTGACCGGCCGTCCCGTGGCCCACCCTACGACGGTAAGGGGGGCCTTCCCGGGACTTCTCGCATGGTGGACCTCGTTTTGAGATGCCCCTTTGTCATGGATCGTCACGTTCTGTCGCCCCCCTGAGCCCTCGGGAAAGTCGCGTTCCACTCGTCCTTTGGTACTAGGTCCCGCTTGGTTCGGTATGAAGCCTCGCTGTGGCCGGATCCCCGGGGGTGTTATCTGACAGGGTGTCAGGTCGTCAGGAGTTCAGGTAGGTCAACACCGCGAGTACCCGGCGGTGATCCCCGTCACTCGGAGACAGGCCCAGCTTCAGGAAGATGTTGCTGACGTGCTTCTCCACCGCGCCGTCGCTCACCACCAGCTGTTTCGCGATCGCCGAGTTCGTCCGTCCCTCGGCCATCAGCCCCAGGACCTCGCGCTCGCGCGGGGTCAGGTTCGCGAGCACGTCCTGCTTACGGCTCCGGCCGAGCAGCTGCTGCACGACCTCGGGGTCCAGCGCCGTACCGCCCCGGGCCACCCGGACCACGGCGTCCACGAACTCGCGGACCTCGGCGACCCGGTCCTTCAGCAGATAGCCCACGCCCCGGCTGGAACCGGCCAGCAGTTCTGTGGCGTACTGCTCCTCCACGTACTGCGAAAGGACCAGGACCCCTATCCCCGGGTACTCCTTGCGCAGCCGCACGGCCGCGCGCACCCCCTCGTCGGTGTGCGTGGGCGGCATCCGCACGTCCGCGACCACCACGTCCGGCAGCGCGTTCTCACCGGCGAGACCGGCCACGGTCTTGACCAGGGCCTCTCCGTCGCCGACTCCGGCGACGACGTCGTGCCCCCGGTCGGTCAACAGCCGGGTCAGCCCCTCACGAAGCAGCACCGAATCCTCGGCGATGACCACACGCACCCTGTCCGCCACGTCTTCCACGACCCTGAAGCCCCCATGTCGATGTTGCCGATGAGGCCCCAGCATCGCACTCCACCCCCCACCGCGCGGGCATTCACCTTCAGGGCGCCGGGGTTGTGGGCAGGCGTTCCGCAGGGCGGAACGGGTGGGCACAACCCCACGACGGCGCCGCACCTGTGGGCACCGTACGGACCGGGGGCCTGGGCCCGGCAAGGGCGCCGTCCCGTGTGCCCACCCGTCCCGCCCCAGCGGGACAGTGGCCCACACGGGGGGTGGCCGGGGGAAGGCACGGGGAGGGGGCGCGGTCCCGTGTGCCCATCCGTCCCTCCCTCTAGGGCTTCGGCCTGGGGGGACCCCCACGCGGGACGATTGCCCACACGGGGCGGGGGGTCAGGCTCGCCAGGGGAGCTCCGCAGTGATCGTCGTCGGACCACCCGCCGGCGACGCCACCGCCAAAACCCCGTCGACCGCGTCAAGCCGCTCCGTCAGACCGGCAAGCCCACTCCCCGCCCCCACGTCCGCCCCACCCCGCCCGTCGTCCCTGACCTGCAGCATCATCCGGTCGCCGGCCCGCCACACATCCACCCAGGCGCGCCGGGCACCGGAGTGCTTGGACACGTTCTGGAGCAGCTCGGACACGGTGAAGTACGCGATGCCCTCGATCGCGGGCACCGGCCGGGCCGGGAGATCGACCTCCACCGACACCGGGACCGCGCAGCGGGACGCGACCGCCGACAGCGCCGCGTCCAGGCCGCGGTCCGTCAGCACCGCCGGGTGGATGCCCCGCGCCAGGTCGCGCAGCTCCTGCAGCGCGGTCTTCACCTCGCCGTGCGCCTCCTCCACCATCCGCGCCGCCGCCTTCGGGTCCTCGGTCAGCTTCTCCTTCGCCAGACCCAGATCCATGGCCAGCGCGACGAGCCGGGCCTGGGCGCCGTCGTGCAGATCGCGCTCGATCCGGCGCAGATCGGCGGCGGCGGTGTCCACGACCACGCCCCGGTCCGTCTCCAGCTCCGTGACCCGCGTCGCGAGCCGCGACGGGCCCAGCAGCCCGGAGACCATCAGCCGGTCCACCGTGGTCAGCGCGCGGATGACCCACGGCCCGGCGACCACGAAGACCAGGCCGACGGCGCTGGTGACGGCGATCTCGAACGGGGAGTCCAGATAGAAGGCGTGCGTCCGGTCGCCGTACAGCTGGATACCGTCCTGGCCCGCGTACATCGGGAAGACCCACTGCCACGCGGGGTACGTGAACAGGGCCCAGCCCCAGACCCAGAAGGCCACCGAGACCGAGAAGGCGAAGATCGCCCACGGCATGTGGAGGATCGCGTACAGCAGGTGCCGCCAGGACGCGCCGCTCTTCAGCATCGCCCCCATCCACGACATCGCCCCGCCCGTACGGCCCCGCACCGGCTCGGGCGCCGCCACGTCGAGGCCGAGCAGACCACGCGCCCGGACCCGCTCCAGTGCGCCGAAGCCGCGGCACATGGCGAGCCCGCCGGCCAGGACCGGGATGCCGAGGAAGGTGATCAGGAGCCCCGCGCCCGCCGAGACCATGGCGATGGAAAGGGCGAAGTACACGCAGCTCAGCGGCAGCCCGAGCACCAGATGGCCGAACTCGCGCCAGGTGCGGGCCTCGAACGGCGCGCGGATCGCGGCGGGGAGGCGGTGGGTGGCAGCCATCGCTGAAGTCCGTTTCTGCTCGGGGAGGTCGACGGAGGTCGATGCCTCAAGGGTTCCGGTCCGGCGCGTTCCGGACCATGAGGAAGGTGGGCGTCTCGGGCGGGGGGTTTTCCCTACCTCAGGGCGGCTCAGGGCCAGGCCCCACAGCTCAGGCCCCCGGCAGCCCCGTCACCTCGCGCCCCGCGCTCACGCGGTCGGTCTGGCCCGCCACGGCAGCTCCGCCGTGACCGTCGTCGGGCCGCCCTCCGGCGAGTCGAGGACGAAGAGCCCGTCGACCGCCCCCAAGCGCTCCGCGAGCCCCGCCATCCCCGTTCCGCGGTCCAGCCGCGCCCCGCCGCGCCCGTCGTCCCGTACCTGCAGCAGCAGCCGGTCCTCCCGGCGCCACACCTCCACCGAGGCGGAACGTGCCTGCGCATGCTTGGACACGTTCTGGAGCAGCTCGGACACCGTGAAGTAGGCGATGCCCTCGATGGCCTCGGCCGGCCGCTCGGTCAGATCGACGGTCACCTTCACCGGGACGGTGCACCGCGCGGCGATCGACGACAGCGCGGCATTGAGCCCCCGGTCGGTGAGGACCGCCGGGTGGATGCCGCGGGCCAGGTCGCGCAGCTCCTGAAGCGCCAGCTTCACCTCGCCGTGCGCCTCGTCGACCATGGCCGCGGCCGCCTCCGGGTCCTCAAGGAGCTTCTCCTTCGCCAGGCCGAGTCCCATGGCCAGCGCGACGAGCCGGGCCTGGGCGCCGTCGTGCAGATCGCGCTCGATCCGGCGCAGATCGGCGGCGGCGGTGTCCACGACCACGCCCCGGTCCGTCTCCAGCTCGGCGATCCGCCGCTCCAGCTCGTCCGAGGGCGAGAGCAGACCACGGACCATGGCCCGGTCCGCGTTGGAGAGCCCGCGGGAGATGAACGGCAGCACGGGCCAGAGCACGATGAGCGAGACGAGGATGACGGTGAACGTCACGATCCCCCAGGGCAGCCGGATGAACATGTACAGCTGCGTCCGCCACGCCACCGGGTCCTTCAGCGCCGCCCACAGCCAGGGGAAGAAGCCGTGCCGGCGGGGGAGCGGGCTGGGCTCCTCCACCCGTACACCGAGCAGCCCCCGGGCCCGCGCCCGCTCCGCCCGCCCCATGCCACGCGCGCCGGCGAGACCGAGGGCCAGCAGGGGCAGACCGATCACCGTGACGGACAGCCCCACACCGATGGCGACCGACGCCACCGCGTACACGAAGCCGACCAGCGCGATCGGCAGATTGGCCAGGAGGAAGGAGATCTCCTTCCAGGTGTGCCGGCCGTAGGAGAGGCGGGCGGGCGGCAGCCGGTCGCTGTCAGGGGTATCGGTGTCGACGCTCATGCGCCAAGACTGCCGGTCGGCGGTGATCGCACGCCATGGGGTTCGTGGGTGAGCCGGAGTAGGGATATCCCCACTCCGCCGCTCTGCTCACTCCGTGACACGACCGCTTACGGGCTCTTTAACAGGGCCTAGACTCCGGAGCGTACAGATCGTCGAAACGGGCAGGGAGCGAGGGGTGGACGTGCCGGATCCGACCGTACGGGCGGGACTCGGACTCGCGGCGGACTACTTCCAGTCGTACTCCGTCGTCGGACTGATGGCCGCCATCGGCATGCTCTTCGTCGCCGTCGCGTTCGGCGCGGGCCGTCTGCTGCGGCCCGTGGTGCCGACGCCGGAGAAGCTGCTGACGTACGAGTGCGGCGTCGACCCGGTGGGTGAGGGCTGGGCGCACACCCAGGTCCGCTATTACGTGTACGCCTTCCTCTACGTGATCTTCGCGGTCGACTCGATCTTCCTCTTCCCCTGGGCGACCGTGTTCGCCGCGCCCGGCTACGGCGCGACGACGCTGGTCGAGATGTTCATCTTCCTCGGCTTCCTGGCCGTGGGACTGCTCTACGCGTACAAGAAGGGCGTCCTGACATGGACGTGACCCCGACTCCGATTCCGCTTCCGGCTCCGAAGCTGGGCCCGCTCGCCCGCCTGGCCCCCGAGCCGATGAAGGTGGTCCTGAACTGGGGCCGCCGCTACAGCCTGTGGGTCTTCAACTTCGGCCTCGCCTGCTGCGCGATCGAGTTCATCGCCGCGTCGATGGCCCGGCACGACTTCATCCGTCTCGGCGTGATCCCCTTCGCGCCGGGGCCGCGCCAGGCCGACCTCATGATCGTCTCCGGCACGGTGACGGACAAGATGGCGCCGGCGGTGAAGCGGCTGTACGAGCAGATGCCCGAGCCCAAGTACGTCATCTCGTTCGGCGCCTGCTCGAACTGCGGCGGGCCGTACTGGGACTCGTACTCCGTGACGAAGGGCGTCGACCAGATCATCCCGGTGGACGTGTACGTGCCGGGCTGCCCGCCGCGCCCGGAGGCGCTGCTCCAGGGGATCCTGAAGCTCCAGGAGAAGATCGCCCGGGAGTCCCTGGCCTCGCGCTACTCGTCCCCGTCGGTCGGCCAGCTGACCAGCGGTCTGGTGCCTCCGCCGGGAGGCACGGCGTGAACGCGAACGTGAACGCGAATGCGTACGACAGCCTTCCCGAGTCCGTCACCGAGGTCTTCGGTGAGGAGGCGACGGCGGAGCGGGCGTACGAGCTGCTGACGGTCGACGTGCCGGTGGGCTCGTGGATCGCGTCGCTCGAGATCGCGCGCGACAAGCTGGGCTGCACGTACTTCGACTGGCTGAGCGCGGTCGACGAACCGGGCGTGGGCTTCCGGGTCTGCGCGCACGTGGTGGCGCTGGAGGGGCGCGTGGTGCGCCGCCTGCTGGTCCGCACGACGGTCCCGCACGCGGCCGCGACGCTGCCCACGGCCGTGGACGTCTACGCGGGCGCGGCGTGGCACGAGCGCGAGACGCACGAGATGTTCGGCGTCGAGTTCACGGGCCACCCGAACCTCGTCCCGCTGCTCCTCCCCGAGAACTTCGAGGGCCACCCGCTGCGCAAGGACTTCGTGCTGGCCGCGCGCGTCGTGAAGGCGTGGCCGGGCGCGAAGGAGCCGGGCGAGTCGGAGCACGGCGGCCCGAAGCGCCGGCAGATGCTTCCCCCGGGCGTCCCGGACCCCAACGACTGGGGCCCCCTCAAGGGCCAACTCCCCCCGGCCCCCGCCCGCCCGGCCCGCACGGCCCGCGCGGCGACCCCACCGGGCGACCGCCCGGTCCGCCGCACCCGCACCACAACGGAAGGCTCCGCAAGCCAGGCCCCCGCCCCCGGCACCGAGCCGGGCGCGCCCGCGCCCGCCGCCACCCCGCGCCGCGCCCGCACCACGGCGGACGGCTCCGCCAGCCAGACGGGCACGCCGGCGACGGAAGGCTCGGTCGCGCCGGAGGCAACGGGCCCGACAGAGCCCGCCACCCCGTCCACGCGCCCGCCCCGCCGCAGCCGCACCACGGCGGACGGCTCCGCCAGCCAGACGCCGCCACCGGCGACGCCTGCGGGCTCGCCCGAGGAGGGTTCCATCGGCCAGGAGGGTGCGTCCGCCCCGCCGCCGCGGACCCGCAGCGCGGACGCCCCCTGGCACCACGCCCGCCCGGCGTTCGACGCCGAGGCGCCCCAGCCTCCGTCGACCCCCGAGGCGGCACCGACCCCCGAGGCCGAGCCCGCCCCGCAGAAGGCACCCAGCCCGGAGGCCGAGTCCGCCCCGAAGGCGGCGCCGGCCCCCAAGGCCGAGCCCGCCCCGAAGGCGGCAGCCAGCCCGGAGGCGGAGTCCGCCACGGAGGGGGCACCGGCCCCCGGGGCCAAGCCCGCTCCCGAGGCGGCACCGGCTCCCGAGGCGGCACCGGCCCCCGGAGCAAAGCCCGCCCCCGAGGCCCAGCCCGCTTCCGAGGCGGCACCGGCCCCCGGGGCAAAGCCCGCCCCCGAGGCCGAGCCCGCCCCCGACGCGGCGCCCGCCCCCGACGCGGCGCCCGCCCCCGACGCGGCGACCGCCCCCGACGCGGCGACCGCCCCCGACGCGGCACCGGCCCCCCACGACGCACCCCAGACCGACCATCACCCCGACACCACCGACACCACCGGAGGCGAAACCGCGTGAACGACGCACTCGACGTCGCCCTCCGGCTGCTCGTCGTCTTCGCCGTGTTTCTCGTGCTGCCCCTCGTCATCGGGCAGACCGAGCACAAAGTCATGGCCCACATGCAGGGCCGCCTCGGGCCCATGTACGCCGGTGGATTCCACGGGTGGGCCCAGCTCGTCGCCGACGGGGTCAAGTTCGCGCAGAAGGAGGACGTGGTCCCGGCCAACGCCGACCGCCGGATCTTCCAGCTCGCGCCCGCCGTCGCCCTCCTCCCGTATCTCCTCGTCCTCGTCGCCATCCCCATCGGCCCCAGCGAAGGAGCCGTCGGCCAGCTGGTCGACGCCGGCATCTTCTTCGTGCTCGCCGTCATGGGCGTCGGCGTCCTCGGCAGCCTCATGGCCGGCTGGGCCTCCGCCAACAAGTTCTCCCTGCTCGGCGGCCTCCGCACCGCCGCCCAGCTGCTCGCCTACGAGCTCCCGATGCTGCTCACCGCCGCCTCCGTCGCGATGGCCGCCGGCACCGTCTCCCTCCCCGGCATCCTCAACGCCTTCGAGTGGTGGTGGCTGCCCTGGCAGATCGTCGGCGCGCTCGTCTTCTTCGTCGCCGGCCTCGCCGAGCTCCAGCGCCCGCCGTTCGACATGCCCGTCGCCGACTCCGAGATCATCTTCGGCGCGTACACGGAGTACACCGGCCTCCGCTTCGCGCTGTTCCTCCTCGCCGAGTACGCCGGCATCGTCGTCCTCTGCGGCCTCACCACCGTCCTCTTCCTCGGCGGCTGGCACGGCCCGTTCGGAGCCGACGGACTCGGCTGGGTCTGGACCCTCCTCAAGACCGCGATCCTCGCCTTCGTCGTCATCTGGCTCCGCGTGAGCTACCCCCGGCTCCGCGAGGACCAGCTCCAGAAGCTCGCCTGGACGACCCTCGTCCCGCTCGCCCTCGCGCAGATCGCGCTCACCGGCATCGTGAAGGTGGCGATCAACTGATGTCCCCGATCCCCGGTTCCGGCCTCGCCAAGGGCCTCGCCGTCACGCTTCGCACGATGACGAAGAAGAGCGTCACCGCGCAGTACCCCGACAAGCAGCCCGAACTCCCGCCCCGCACCCGCGGCGTCATCGGGCTCTTCGAGGAGAACTGCACCGTCTGCATGCTCTGCGCCCGTGAATGCCCCGACTGGTGCATCTACATCGACTCCCACAAGGAGACGGTGCCCGCCGCCACCCCCGGCGGCCGCGAGCGCAGCCGCAACGTCCTCGACCGCTTCGCCATCGACTTCGCCCTCTGCATGTACTGCGGTATCTGCATCGAGGTCTGCCCCTTCGACGCGCTGTTCTGGTCGCCCGAGTTCGAGTACGCGGAGACGGACATCCACGAACTCACCCACGAGCGCGACAAGCTCCGCGAGTGGATGTGGACGGTCCCGGAACCGCCCGCGCTCGACCCGCGCGCCGAGGAGCCCAAGGAGATCGCCGCGGCCCGCAAGGCGGTGGAGAAGGCCGCCGCCACAGCCGCCGCCGCCGCAGCAGCCGCCGCCCAGGCGCAGGAAGGGGACCAGCAGTGACCCTCGCCGCCACCGCCCCCGCCTTCCTCTCCCCGTCCGGCGTAGAGATCGCCTTCCTCCTCGTCGGCCTCGTCACCCTCGGCGCGGCCGTCGTCACCGTCACCACCCGCCAGCTCGTCCACGCCGCGCTCTGGCTGGTCGTGACGCTCGGCGGCCTCGCCGTCGAGTACCTCCTCCTCACCGCCGAGTTCATCGCCTGGGTCCAGGTCCTGATCTACGTCGGCTCCGTCGTCGTCCTCCTCCTCTTCGGCCTCATGCTCACCAAGGCCCCCATCGGCCGCTCCCCGGACGCCGACTCGGGTAACCGGCCCGTCGCCCTCGCGGTCGCGCTCGCCGCGGCCGCCGCGCTCGTCTGGGTGGTCGTCGACGCGTTCCGTACGACCTGGATCGACCTGGACGGACCGGCCCAGGGCTCCACCCAGGTGTCCGGCGAGATCCTCTTCCGGCACTGGGTGCTGCCCTTCGAGGCGCTCTCCGTCCTCCTCCTCGCCGCGCTGGTCGGCGCGATCGTCCTGTCCCGCAAGAACGCCAAGGAGGCCCGGGACTGATGCATCTCGCCTACCCCGCCGTCCTCGCCGCCCTGCTCTTCTGCGTCGGCCTCTACGGCGTCCTCGCCCGCCGCAACGCGATCCTGGTCCTGATGTCCGTCGAGCTGATGCTCAACGCCGTCAACCTCAACCTGGTCGCCTTCGACGTCTGGCTCCGCGACGCCCTCCACGCCGGCCAGGCGCTCACCCTCTTCACCATCGCCATCGCCGCCGCCGAGATCGGCATCGGGCTCGCGATCGTCCTGATGGTCTACCGCAACCGCGGCACCTCGGACGTCGACCGGCTGCGCGACACGGTGGAGGCCACCTCCGACGAGCCGACCCCCTCCTCCGACGCCGACGAGAAGGCCGAGGCCACCGCGTGACCACCACGACCCTCGCCTGGCTCGTCCCCCTCCTTCCCTTCCTCGGCTCCGTCGCCGGCCTGCTCCTCGGCCGCACCGCGCCCGGCTTCGTCCGGCCCCTCGCCGTGCTTCCGACGCTCGCCGCGGCCGTCCTCGCCGTGATCGTCGCCGTCCGCCAGGGCGGCGGGAAGACCATCGAGGCCGCCACCCAGCTCACCCCGACCGGCTCGGTCCCGATCGACCTCGCCCTGTACATCGACGGCTTCGCCGCCCTCGCCGCCGTGCTGGTGGGCGTCGTCGCCACCTGCGTACAGATCTACTCGACCGGGTATCTCCGGGACGACCCGCGCTACCCCTCGTACGCCGCGCTCGTCTCCCTCTTCACCGCCGCGATGCTGCTCGTCGTCTACTCCGGCGACCTGATGGTGCTCCTGGTCGGCTGGGAGATCATGGGCATCTGCTCGTACTTCCTCGTCGGCCACTACTGGGAGACCCCCGAGGCGCGGGCGGCCTCCCTCAAGGCCTTCCTGGTCACCAAGCTCGGCGACGTCCCCTTCCTGATCGGCCTCTTCGCGCTCGCCACGGACGCGGGCACGTTCCGGATCGACGGGATCCTCGGCGCCGTCGCGGCCGGCGGGCTCGACCACCCCACCCTCATCGCGCTGCTTCTGCTCGCCGGTGTGGCGGGCAAGTCGGCGCAGTTCCCGCTGCACACCTGGCTCCCCGACGCCATGGCCGGCCCCACCCCCGTCTCCGCGCTCATCCACGCGGCGACGATGGTCGCCGCCGGTATCTACTTCGTGGCCCGTCTGCTGCCCGTCTTCGCCTCGTCCGCGGCCGCGCTGACCGTGCTCGCCGTGATGGCCGCGGTGACCATGGTCGGCTCGGCGCTCGCCGCGCTCGCGCAGGACGACATCAAGCGCGTCCTCGCCTACTCGACCATCGGCCAGCTCGGCTACATGGCGGGTGCCCTGGCCGTCGGCGACCGCGGGGCCGCCGTCTTCCACCTCCTCTCCCACGGAGCGTTCAAGGCGCTCCTCTTCCTCGCCGCCGGCGCGATCATCCACGCCGCCGGTACGAACTCCCTCTCGGCCATGTCCCGGATGAGCGGCCTGACCAGGCGGATCCCCGACGCGTACTGGACGATGACCGTCGCCCTCCTGGCGCTCGCCGCCCTGCCGCCGTTCGCCGGCTTCTTCTCCAAGGAAGCCGTCCTCGTCGCCGCCGAGCACACCGCCCTCGGGGACCGCACCGTCGCACCCGCCGGAGCCGGCTGGACCGTCCTCGTCGCCGGTCTGCTCACCGCTCTCCTCACCGCCGCCTACGCGGCCCGGCTGTGGCTGCTCGCCTTCCGGGGCCGGGGCGCCGAGGCCCCCGACCACGGCAGCCAGCCGCTCGCCATGACCACCGTCCTGTGGGTCCTCGCGATTCCCTCCCTCGGCTTCGGTCTGAGCGTCACGTACCTCGACGACTGGTTCGACAGCGACGCCCTCACCCCGACCGCCACCACCGCGGTCCTCGGCACGGGCCTCGCCCTCGTCGGCGCCGTCGTCACCTACGCGGTCTGGCGCACCCTCACCGCGAAGGCCGCGCAGGCCCCCGCCCGCGAGCCGGTCGCCGCGCACGTCGCCCACCCCGACGCCGAGGCGGGCCAGGTCGAGGCCGAGGCCCTGCACCTGCCGCACCCCGCGAAGGACCCGACCGACCCGGGACGCGTCCTGCTCGGCCCGCTGCACCGCCACGCGGCAACCGGCTTCCACCTGGACGCCCTCTACGCCGCCGTGTTCGTCCGCCCCGTCCTGGCCGCGGCCTCTCTGGTCCGCTTCCTGGACCGCGAGGTCGTCGACACGTACGTGAGCGGCGCGGGCACCGGCACCCAATGGCTCGGATGGCTCGTCCGCCGTGCCCAGACCGGCAACGTGCAGACCTACCTCAGCGCCCTGCTCGCCGGCTCCGTCGTCCTGGCGCTCGCCGCCGTACTCGTCGCCGCCGGAGCGTGAGACGTGATCGATATCAGCGAATCCGTGATGCAGTTCCTTCTCGCGTTGATCGTCGCCGGCCCGCTCGTCGGCGCCGCCGCCGCTCTTCTCCCGGCCCCGCCCGGGCTGAAGGGGAAATCCCCCGACCAGGCCGTGCTCCGCCACGGTGTGATCGTGACCGGCGTGATCCTGGCCGCCGCGATCGTCCTCACGCTGGGCTTCGACCATGACCAGCCGTCGAGGATCCAGGCGAGCACGGACATCACGTGGATCCCCGCACTCGACGTGCGCCTCCACCTCGGTGTCGACGGCATTTCCCTCCCCCTCCTGGTCATGACCGCGCTGCTGACCTTCCTCTGCGCGCTCTACAGCTACTTCAAGATGCCGAGCGGGCCTTCCCCCAAGGCCTTCGTCGCCCTGCTGCTCGTCCTCGAGTCCGGCACGCTCGCGACCTTCGCCGTCCTCGACCTGATCCTGTTCTTCCTGGCCTTCGAGATGGTCCTCATCCCGATGTACTTCCTCATCGCCCGCTGGGGCGGCGAGGGCAAGCAGGCCGCCGCCTGGAAGTTCATCCTCTTCACGCTGCTCGGTTCGGTCGTCATGCTGCTCGGCCTGCTCCTCATCGGCGTGAAGGCGGGCACGTTCGACATGGTGGCACTGGCCACTGACAACGGCCGCGGACTGACCACATCCGTGCAGGTCATCGCCGTTCTCGCGATCGGGATCGGGCTCGCCGTGAAGACCCCGATGTGGCCGCTGCACAGCTGGCTCCCGGACGCCCACACCGCCGCCCCGACGGTCGGCTCGGTCCTCCTCGCCGGCGTCCTGCTGAAGATGGGCACGTACGGATTCGTCCGGATCATCCTCCCCATCGCCCCGGACGGCATGCGGGTCTTCGCCCCCTACCTCGCCGCCTTCGCCGTCGCCGGCATCATCTACGGATCGCTCGCCTGCCTCGCCCTCGCGAAGCCCGGCAACAAGGGCGACCTCAAGCGCCTGATCGCGTACTCCTCCGTCGGCCACATGGGCTTCGTGCTCCTCGGCATCGCGACCATGACCCCCACCGGGGTCAACGGCGCCCTCTTCGCCAACATCGCCCACGGCCTCATCACCGGCCTGCTCTTCTTCCTGGTCGGCGCGCTCAAGGACCGGTACGGCACCGCCGACCTCGACACCCTCGCCGGCGCCACCGGCGCAGCGCTCTACGGCCGCGCCCCGCGCCTGGGCGGACTGCTCGCCTTCTCCGCCGTCGCCTCCCTCGGACTGCCCGGCCTCGCCGGCTTCTGGGGCGAGATGCTGGCCCTGTTCGGCGCCTTCGAACCGGCCGCGGGCCTCAGCCGCCCCGCCTTCCTCACCTTCATGGCGATCGGCGCCTTCGGCACCCTGCTCACCGCCGCGTACCTGCTCGTCGTCGTCCGACGGGTCTGCATGGGCGGCCCCCGCCCGAGCGGGGAGACGGTGATCACCGACGTCCAGGGCTACGAGTTCGCCGCCTGGACCCCGCTCGTCGCCCTCACCGTCCTCGCCGGCCTGTGGCCCGCGGTCCTCCTCGGCCTCACCGATCCGGCCGTCCAGAAGCTCCTCGCGGGAGGAAACTCGTGACGACCACGAACCTCGTCCAGTCCGTCGACTGGCTCGCGATCGCACCCCCCACCCTCACCGCCGTGGTCGCGCTGGCCGTGCTCGTCGCCGACCTCTTCGTCCCGGAACGGCACAAGCAGCTCCTCGGCTGGACCGCGATCGCCGGGCTCGTCGCCTCGATCGCCCTGCTGATCCCGCTGCGCGCCGGCGACCGCTCGACCTTCTGCCTCACCACCGAACCGGCCGCGACCGCCGCGTGCAGCTACACCGCCGACCGCTTCACCCTCGTCATCCAGTTCCTGGTGCTCGGCGGGGCGCTGCTCACCGCCCTCCTGTCGCTCGCCGACACGCGCGACAAGCTCCCCGCGGGGGAGTACTGGTTCCTGCTGCTCTCCTCGGCCGCCGGCGCGGCGCTGCTGCCCGCCTCCCGCGACCTCGCGACCCTCGTCGTCGCCCTCGAAGTGGCCTCGCTGCCCGCCTTCGCGCTCGTCGGCCTGCGCCGGGGCGACCGGCAGTCCAGCGAGGCGGCGCTGAAGTTCTTCCTCTCCTCCGTCACCGCCACCGCCGTGACCCTGCTCGGCGTCAGCTTCGTGTACGGCGCGACCGGCACGCTCCACCTCACCGAGCTCGCCCAGCGCCTCGACGACGTCCCCGGGCAGCTGGAGACCCTCGCCCAGGCCGGCGTGGCCCTCACCCTGGTCGGCTTCGCCTTCAAGACGGCCGCCGTCCCCTTCCACTTCTGGGTCCCCGACACCTACGTCGGCGCCCCGCTGCCCGTCGCCGGCTACCTCTCCGTGGTCGGCAAGGCCGTCGGCTTCACCGGCCTCATCCTGGTCACGGTCGTCGCGTTCCCCTCGTACGCGGACGTCTGGGGCCCGGCGCTCGCCGTCATCGCCGCGCTCACCATGACCGTGGGCAACGTGGCCGCCCTGCGGCAGGTCTCCACGCGCGCGTGGAGCGCGGTCCGGCTGCTCGCCTGGTCCTCGGTCGCCCAGGCCGGCTTCCTCCTGGTGCCGATCGCCGCCGCCGCGTACTCCAGCGACGACCAGGTCGGTGCCACTGTCGCGTACGCCCTGATGTACGCCGTCGTGAACCTCGGCGCCTTCGCGGTGGTCGTGCTGGTCTCGCGTACGCACCCCGAGAACCGGATCGCCGACTACCGCGGCCTGTACGCCACCCACCCGCTCCTCGCCCTCACCATGGGCTTCTTCCTGCTCAATCTGGCCGGTCTGCCGCCCGGTATCATCGGCCTCTTCGCCAAGGTCACCGTCTTCTCGGCGGCGGTCGACGCGGGTCTCGGCTGGCTGGCCGTGATCATGGGCGTCAACGTGGTGATCGGCCTCTACTACTACCTGCGGTGGACGGCGCTGCTGTTCCGCGCGCCCACGGTGGAGAAGGCCCACGCGCGCGTGCCCGCTCCGGTCACCCTGGCGATCGCGGTGGCCGCTGTCGTCGGCGTCGTGCTGTCGGGCTACCCGCAGTTCGCGCTGCGCTTCGCGGCGACCACGCTCTTCTGAGCCCCGCAGCCCCGCAGCCCCCAGCCCCGCCCCCACCTCCCCCCACAGAGAAACGCATCAAGGAGCTTCACCCGTGCTGAACGGTTTCAAGGACTTCATACTCCGCGGCAACGTCGTCTCGATGGCCATCGGTCTGGCCGTCGGATCGGCCTTCACCGCGGTCGTGACCGGCTTCAGCAAGGCGTTCATCACCCCGCTCATCGGCCTCGCCACGGGCTCGGTCGGCGACTTCAGCGAGGCCAAGTTCTCGGTCGGCAAGACGATCTTCCCGTACGGTCTGGCGATCTCCGCCGCCATAGCGTTCGTGATCACCGCCGGGGTGCTCTACTTCCTCATCGTCGCCCCCATGGCGAAGGTCCAGGAGAGGTTCGCCAAGGAAGAGGCCGACGCCAGGTCCGAGAAGCGCGACTGCCCCCACTGCTTCTCCGAGATCCCGGCCATCGCCACCCGTTGTGCCCACTGCACCAGTGAGGTCGAGCCCGTCGCCACCACGCTGGAGAAGATGGGCCTCCCGGCCGCGCGCTGATCACCCGTACGGCCCACAGCGCCCCCTGCGAGGGCAGGGGAACCCGTGCCTCCCGCCTGGCGTTGACCTGTACGGGAGGGTCCACTGGACCTGGAGGTCCCCCCGGACGAAGTCTGGGGGAGGACCACCACAGAGCAAAGGGTTCCCCTGCCGCACCACTTGGAGGGCGTACCGTGCACCGCCGGCACAACGGGCTGAGGACCGCCGTACTCCTCGGAGGGCTCTCGGCCCTCATCATTCTCATCGGCAGCTTCTTCGGGCGTACGGGGCTGATCGTCGCGCTCGTGGTGGCGCTCGGCACCAACGCGTACGCCTACTGGAACAGCGACAAGCTGGCCCTGCGGGCCATGCGGGCCCGGCCGGTCAGCGAGTTCGAGGCGCCCGAGCTCTACAGGATGGTGCGGGAGCTCTCCACCCAGGCCCGCCAGCCGATGCCCCGGCTGTACATCTCGCCGACCCAGGCCCCGAACGCCTTCGCCACCGGCCGCAACCCGCGCAACGCCGCCGTGTGCTGCACCGAGGGCATCCTGCAGATCCTCGACGAGCGCGAGCTGCGCGGCGTCATCGGCCACGAGTTGAGCCACGTCTACAACCGGGACATCCTGATCTCCTCGGTCGCGGGAGCTCTCGCCTCCGTGATCATGTTCCTGGTCAACTTCGCCTGGCTGATCCCGATCGGCCGCTCCAGCGACGACGACGGCCCAGGCCTGCTCGGCATGCTGCTGATCATGATCCTCGGCCCCGTCGCCGCCTCGGTCATCCAACTCGCCATCTCCCGCTCGCGGGAGTACGAGGCGGACGCCTCCGGCGCCCAGCTCACCGGCGACCCGCTCGCCCTCGCCAACGCCCTGCGCAAGCTCGAGACGGGCACGAAGCAGCTGCCGCTGCCGCCCGAGCCCCGGATCGAGACCGCAAGCCACATGATGATTGCCAACCCCTTCGGAGCGGGCAGAGGGGTTTCGAAAATGTTCTCGACGCACCCGCCGATGGCGGAGCGCATCGCCCGACTCGAACAGATGGCAGGTCGTCGCCCGTGAAGACAATCCTCAACATCATCTGGCTGATCCTGTGCGGCCTCTGGATGTTCCTCGGCTACATGCTGGCCGGCGTCCTGCTGTGCATCACGATCATCGGCATCCCCTTCGGTCTCGCCGCCTTCCGTATCGGCGTCTACGCCCTCTGGCCCTTCGGCTACACGGTCGTGGACCGCAGCGACGCGGGCGCGGCCTCCTGCGTGGGCAACGTGCTGTGGCTGATCCTCGCGGGCTGGTGGCTGGCGCTCGGCCACATCACCACCGGCATCGTGCTCTGCATCACGATCATCGGCATCCCGCTCGGCATCGCGAACTTCAAGCTGATCCCTGTCTCGCTGCTGCCGCTGGGCAAGGAGATCGTCCCCACGGACCAGGCGTACCCGTACGGATTCGCGGGCGCGGGCCGCTGACGCAGAACCCGATGCCTCAGGAACGCGGGTGTTCGCGCCGTCCTCGACTGACCGCGTACGCGACCGTCCCCACCGCGAGGACCCCGACCCCGGCCAGGACGGAGGCCGGCGGCAGCGCGAACGCCAGCGCCCCGCACCCGGCCAGGCCCAGTGCGGCGAGCGGGCGGTGCGAGCGGCCCAGCGTCCACGCGGAGGCGTTGGCGATCCCGTAGTAGACGAGCACGCCGAAGGACGAGAAGCCGATCGCGCCCCGTACGTCCGCCGTGGCCGCCACCACGGCCACCACCGCGCCGACCGCGAGCTCCGCCCGGTGCGGCACCTGGAAGCGGGGGTGGACGGCGGCGAGTCCGGCCGGAAGGCGACCGTCCCGGGCCATCGCCAGGGTCGTACGGGACACCCCGAGGATCAGTGAGAGCAGCGAGCCCAGCGCGGCGACGGCCGCGCCGACCGTGACGACGGGGACGAGCCAGCCGGCGTCGGCCGCCCGGGCCGCGTCCACGAGCGGGGCGGCGGAGGCCGCCAGGGCCTGTGGCCCGAGGACGGCCAGGACACACACCGCGACCGCCGCGTACACGGCGAGCGCGATGCCGAGGGCCACGGGGACGGCCCGGGGGATCGTCCGGGCCGGATCGCGCACCTCCTCGCCGAGCGTGGCGATCCGCGCGTACCCCGCGAACGCGAAGAACAGCAGCCCCGCCGCCTGGAGCACCCCACCGGCCGTCACGTCCTCGCCCGGGGCGAGCCGCCCGAAGTCACCCTCACCCGTGCTCACCAGAGTGACGATCAGGGCCGCCAGGACCGCGAGGACCAGCGCCACGATCACTCTCGTGAGCAGGGCGGACTTCTGTACACCGCGGTAGTTCACGGCCGTCAGCGCCACCACGGCCGCGACGGCCACCGCATGCGCCTGCTCCGGCCAGACGTAGGCCCCGACGGTCAGCGCCATCGCCGCGCACGAGGCCGTCTTGCCGACGATGAACGCCCAGCCGGCCAGATGGCCGAAGAACGGCCCGAGACGTTCGCGACCGTACACATAGGTGCCCCCCGACGCCGGGTACACGGCGGCGAGCCGGGCCGAGGACATCGCGTTGCAGTACGCGACGAGCGCGGCGAGCCCGAGCGCCGGCAGCAGCCCCGAACCGGCCGCGCCGGCCGCAGGACCGAGCGCGACGAAGATGCCGGCGCCCACCATCGAGCCGAGCCCGATGACCACGGCGTCGAAGACCCCGAGCGAGCGGCGCAGTTCCTGTGTCATGCACCGCACACTACGGTGCGCCGCAACCGCGCCCGACGCACCCGCGTCTTCCCCGGCATGAACGTCATCAGCTGGATCGTCCTGGGCCTGCTCGCGGGTGTCGTCGCCAAGGTCCTGCTCCCCGGCCGCGACCCGGGCGGGCTCATCGGCACGACCCTCATCGGCATAGCCGGCGCCTTCATCGGCGGCTGGATCTCGTCGACCTTCCTGGACCGCCCGATCGCCACCGGCTTCTACGACACGGCCACCTGGCTCTCGGCCATCGGCGGCTCGCTGGTGCTGCTGATCGCGTACCGGATCCTCTTCGGCCACTCACGCTCGCGCTAAGGCCTGGTCTCCCGGAGACCGGTCTCCCGCAGGGTGATGTTGAGCCGCCCGGTCAGTCCCAGCGCCGGATCGGCCGTGCCGGGAAGGACTTTGGACACCCCGTGGTACGCGAAGCGCGACGGCCCGCCGAAGACGAACAGATCCCCGGACGCCAACTCGACGTCGGTGTACGGCTTCCCGCGGGTCTCGGTGTTCCCGAACCGGAACACGCAACGGTCGCCGAGGCTCAGCGACACCACCGGCGCACCGGACCGCTCCTCCTTGTCCTGGTGCAGCCCCATCTTCGCGCCGGCGCCCGCGTCGTAGAAGTTCACCAGCGCGGTGTCGGGCGCAAAACCGCCGTCTTCCCCGTAAGCCTCGCTCACGGCCGCACGCCCCAACGCACTCAACCAGTCGGGCAGTTCGACGCCCACCGTGTCGAGATAGCGGTACGGCACCCAGCGCCGCCCAAGGCAGAGCGACTGCACGGACATCACCCCGCCGCCCGGCAGCACGGTGTGCCGGTACGGCACGGGCCCACGCCCCCACTCCCGGCAGGCGGCCACCAACTCCCGCTGCCGGTCCAGGGACAGCCACCCGGGCACGTGCACCGCGCCCGGAGCGACCTCCGCCCGCTCACGGGCGAACAGCCCGTCCATCACGCCACCAGGGCGCCTTCGAGCCCGAGCAGCCGCTCCTTGCGCTCCAGGCCCGCCGCGTACCCGCGCAGACTCCCGTCCGCGCCGATCACCCGGTGGCAGGGCCGCACCACCAGCAGCGGGTTGCGCCCGATCGCGGTGCCGACGGCCCGCACCCCGGCCCCGGAGGAACCCACCTGCCGGGCGATGTCCCCGTACGAGACGGTGGCGCCGTACGGGATCTCCTCCAGGGCCCGCCACACGCGCCGCTGGAACTCCGTCCCCCCGTCCGCGTACGCGATGTCGAACCGCTCGCGTCGCCCCGCGAAGTACTCGGCCAGCTGCCCGGCGATCTCCTCGAAGGCCTCGGGCGCGTGCCGCCAGCCGTCCTCGACGGCGGCGGCACCCTTCTGCCCGGGCAGCGACAGCGAGACCAGCGCGGTGCGCCCTTCCTCGCCGGTGCCCCGCCCGACGAGCAGCATCTCGCCCAGTGGCCCCTCGACGTACGCGTACACCGTCATGGCAGTTCCTCTCCTCGCGCTCACTCCGCGTCCAGTGTGCGAGGCCCGCCGCCCCTGGGGCTGGCGGATTTCGGACACGCAGCTCGTGACTAGCGGTAGTTCACGAACTGGATCGCGAAGTCGAAGTCCTTGCCCTTGAGCAGCGCCTGCACGGCCTGCAGGTCGTCCCGGCTCTTCGAGCTGACCCGCAGCTCGTCACCCTGGACCTGCGCCTTGACGCCCTTGGGGCCCTCGTCGCGGATGGCCTTCGCGACCTTCTTGGCGTTCTCCTGGGAGATGCCCTCCTCGATCGTGGCGAAGATCTTGTACTCCTTGCCGGACAGCTGCGGCTCACCGGCGTCCAGCGACTTCAGCGAGATCCCGCGCTTGATCAGCTTGGTCTCGAAGATGTCGAGGATCGCCTTCACGCGCTCCTCGCCGTTCGCCTGCATCAGGATCTTCTCGCCCGACCAGGAGATCGAGGCGTCGGTGCCCTTGAAGTCGTAGCGCTGCGAGATCTCCTTCGCGGCCTGGTTGAGGGCGTTGTCGACCTCCTGCCGCTCGACCTTGGAGACGATGTCGAAACTGGAGTCGGCCATGACGTGTGGCTCCTTGCGTCGAATGCGTTGCGGTTGCGTTGGCGTACGAAGGCAAGCCTAGTCATCCGATCACGCCCGAACCGCTGATCAATCCGGTGGCGAAGCACCCCTGAGGATCAGGTATCGTTTACGTCGTTGCCACGGAGCACCGCCGAAAAGCGGCTCCGAGCAGCGACATCCCATGGCGGTGTGCCCGAGTGGCCAATGGGAGCGGACTGTAAATCCGTCGGCTTAGCCTACCCAGGTTCGAATCCTGGCGCCGCCACGCGATAGAGAAGGTCCCCGGTGCTTGCACCGGGGACCTTCTTCTTTGTGCGACGGCGCTGTCCGGCGGCCTCGGGCGGGCGGCCTTTCGCGCGGTGGGTCAGTTGCCCGCCATGTCCTTCACCGCCACCGACACCGGGATCGAGCCGCTGATCACTTCCAGGGTCAGGCCGGCCGTCGCCGGTGTCTCCAGGAGTTCCGCCAGGACCGCCGCCACGTCGTCGCGGGGGATCGGCCCGCGGCCCGTCGAGGCCCCCAGACGGACCAGGCCCGTGCCGGCGTCGTTCGTCAGCATGCCGGGGCGCAGGATCGTCCAGTCCAGGCCCTCGCGGGCGCGCACGGAGTCGTCCGCCGCGCCCTTGGCGCGCAGGTAGGCGTCGAAGACCTCGTCGCCCTTGTGCGTGGCGTCGGCGCCCATGGACGAGACCACCAGGTAGCGGCGTACGCCCGCCCGTTCCGCCGCGTCGGCGAAGAGGACCGCCGCCGCGCGGTCCACCGTGTCCTTGCGGGCGGTGCCGCTGCCCGGGCCCGCGCCCGCCGCGAAGACCGCCGCGTCCGCGCCCTGCAGGACCGCCGCGACCATCTCCACCGACGCCGACTCCAGGTCCAGCACGACGGGTTCGGCGCCCGCCGCACGCAGGTCGTTCGCCTGCTCCGGATTGCGGATGAGCCCCGCCGGCTCGTGCCCCGCAGCCGAGAGCAGCCGCTCCAGACGCAGGGCGATCTGACCGTGTCCTCCAGCGATGACAATGCGCATACTCACGACCGTACGACGGGACCGGCCGGAGGGCTTCCCGGCTCCGGACGGGCCTGGCGCGGCAGGTCGAGCGCCGCCGCCGAGTCGCAGTACTCCCGCACCGCGCTCGTCCGCGCCACCACGCGGCCCCGGTGGACCACGATCCGGCTGTACGCGAGGGACAGCACGCCCGAGAGGCGCTCCCCGCGCACCGCGAGCAGCTCGGCCGGGAACCCGGCCTCCACCCGTACCTCCGCCAGCCCCATCGCCGTACGGGCCGCCGCGCTCACCGCCCCGTACGCGTCCACGGCCGGCAGTCCGCCCAGCGAGGCCAGCAGATACGCGGCCTCCAGCGGGTCCCCGCGCCCCACCGGGTTGGAGACGTCCCGCAGCGCCCCGCCGCCCGCCGCGAGCCGCACCCCCGCGGCCCGCAGCAGCCGGACCGGTGGGGCGCCGCGCAGCTCGGTCGCCCCGCAGCCGCCCTGCGGGAGGCAGACCACCGTCACACCGGCCGCCGCCAGTTGGTCGGCGGCCCGTCGCGCCGCCTCCGCGGGCAGCCGGGCCAGGCCCGCGCACGGCCCGATCGTCACCCCGGGCCGCAGCCCGCCCGCCATCGCCGCCAGCCGGGCGAGCCGCGCCGGGTCGTCGCCGTCGGTGTGCAGATCGACCGGGCAGCCGTGCTCCGCCGCCACCTCCAGGACCGCCTCCACGTACCCGGCCGGGTCGGGGTCGAGGTCCGGGCAGCCGCCCACCACGCCCGCGCCCATCTTCAGGGCGTCCCGCAGCATCGCGAGGCCGTCCGCGCCCGCCACGCCGGTGAGCACCCGGGGCACCGCGACCGTCGTCAGGTCCGCCAGGCCGCGCAGCGAGCGCCGGGCCTGGAGGACGGCTTCGAGGGGCCCCAGGCCCTGTACGTCGCCGATCCGGACGTGCGCGCGCAGCGCGGTCGCGCCGTGGCCGAGCTGCAGCAGCGCGGCCTCGGTGGCCCGTCGCTGCACCTCCTCGGGGGCGTACGAGACGGGGCCCGGGGAGTCGGCGCTGAGGGCGGTGTCGGCGTGCGCGTGCGGCTCCGCGGGGGCGGGGAGCAGCAGATAGCCGGCGAGGTCCACGCGGGCGCCGACGGCGGTGAGGCTGCCGGCCGTGCCCACGGCCTCGATCCGGCCGCCGCCGAGCCGGACGTCGACCGTCCGTCCGTCGGTGAGCCGGGCGTTGGAGAGCAGGAGCGAGGTGGAGTCGGCGGTGGCGGCGGCCCAGTCGTCGGGCGGCTGGGGCTGCTTGCTGTCGGCTGACATCGGGCTCCTCACGGCTCCTCAAGTTCCAGCTCACGTTCCAGCTCAAGATCAAGATCACGCAGCGTGGGGCCGAGCCTAGGGGCGGTCGGGCCGCCCTTCGAGGAGGAGCGCAATAGTCGTACTGATGAGGCCACGTGTGGCGTACGGGACGTGTGAGCAGGAGCGCTCGGGGAGCCTCGGGGGAGGGCCGGGAAACGGATTTGGGCGATCGGCGGAGGACCGTGTAATGTCTTCATCGCTCGCCCCAATAGCTCAGTCGGTAGAGCGTCTCCATGGTAAGGAGAAGGTCTACGGTTCGATTCCGTATTGGGGCTCTGGTGAGAAGGAGCCCGCCTTCGGGCGGGATCCAGATCATCAAAGCGGTGTAGCTCAGTCGGTAGAGCAAGCGGCTCATAATCGCTGTGTCACCGGTTCAAGTCCGGTCACCGCTACACACAGTAGCCGATTGTGGGGTCGGTCCTTCGATCGGCTACTCTTCTATGCGTTCATCCGTCCATCCGTCCGTCCAAGGAGCACTCACGTGGCTGCCACCGACGTCCGCCCGAAGATCACGCTGGCCTGCGTGGAGTGCAAGGAGCGGAACTACATCACCAAGAAGAACCGGCGTAACAACCCGGACCGTCTTGAGATGAAGAAGCACTGCCCTCGCTGCAACTCGCACACTGCGCACCGCGAGACGCGCTAATCAGGCTCGTACACGAGGCCGTCCCCACCAGGGGGCGGCCTCGTGTCGTTTGTCGGCAACAAATCCAGGAGGTATCGAGTCCATGGCGCTCGACCAGTCCTTCGTGGGCCGGACCTATCCGCCCACCGCGCCCTACGAGGTCGGCCGCGAGAAGATCCGCGAGTTCGCCGAGGCGATCGGCGACGCGAATCCCGCCTACGTCGATCAGGAAGCGGCGAAGACGCTCGGTCACCCCGATGTGATCGCCCCGCCGACTTTTGTGTTTGCGATCACGTTCAAGGCCGCGGGGCAGGTCGTCGAGGACCCGCAGCTGGGCCTGGACTACAGCCGAGTCGTGCACGGCGACCAGAAGTTCGCGTACACCCGGCCGGTGCGGGCGGGGGACCGGCTGTCGGTCACCTCCACCATCGAGGCGATCAAGTCGATGGCGGGCAACGACATCCTGGACATCCGCGGCGAGGTCCACGACGAGACCGGCGAGCACGTCGTGACCGCGTGGACCAAGCTCGTGTCCCGCGCCCCCGAGGAGGTCTGAGGATGACCGCGAAGATCACTTACGACGAGGTCGAGGTCGGCACGGAGCTGCCGGCGCAGTCCTTCCCCGTGACGCGCGCCACGCTGGTGCAGTACGCCGGCGCCTCCGGGGACTTCAACCCGATCCACTGGAACGAGAAGTTCGCGGTCGGGGTCGGCCTGCCGGACGTCATCGCGCACGGCATGTTCACCATGGCCGCGGCGATCCGCGTCGTGACCGACTGGGCCGGCGACCCGGCGGCCGTCGTCGAGTACGGCGTGCGCTTCACCAAGCCGGTGGTCGTGCCGAACGACGACAAGGGCGCCCTGATCGAGGTCAGCGCCAAGGTCGCGGCCAAGCTGGACGACAACCAGGTCCGGGTGGATCTGACCGCGATGTCGGCGGGCCAGAAGGTTCTGGGCATGTCCCGGGCCGTGGTCAGGCTCGCGTAGAGACCGGCAGAGACCGGGGGTGGCCGCGGGATGCGGTCGCCCTCGGCTCCCCCTTGACCAAGTTAGTGATTGAGTACTAACTTATTCGCATGGTCAGGATGAGTGCGGAGGAGCGGCGCGAGAGCGTCATCCGCGCGGCGATGAGCGAGTTCAGCCGCGGCGGGTACTACGGCACGTCCACCGACGCGATCGCCAAGCGCGTCGGTGTCTCGCAGCCGTACCTCTTCCGTCTCTTCCCCGGTAAGAAGGCGATCTTCCTGGCGGCGTCCGAGCGCTGCCTGGCGGACACCCGACGGGTCTTCCAGGAGGCCGCCGAGGGGCTGACGGGGGAGGAGGCCCTGCATGCCATGGCCAACGCCTACACCCGGCTCATCGCCGAGCAGCCGGACCGGCTCCTGATGCAGATGCAGGTCTACGTCGCGGTGGCCGCCGCGGAGGAGGCCGGTGACCACGAGTTCGGCGAGGCCGTCCGGGCCGGCTGGATGGAGCTCTGGGAGACCGTCCACCTGCCGCTCGGCGCGGACGTCAACGAGACCACGACCTTCCTGGCGTACGGCATGCTCGTCAACACCCTCGTCGCCATGGGATTTCCGCCCGAGCACCGGGTCTGGGAGGGGTTCTACCCCTCCGCCCGTCGCCTCGGTCGTCTGGAGAAGTAACGCCTTCCGCGTGATGCGTACCGGTTTTTCATGATCGCGAAAGTTAGTCATCAATAACTAACCTGAGACCTGAGAGGCACGCAATGAACCAGCCAGCAGCCCGCCGCGGTTCCGCCGCCTGGGCCCTCGTCATCACCAGCGTCGCCGGCTTCATGGCGGCCCTCGACAACCTCGTCGTCACCACCGCCCTGCCCTCGATCCGCGAGGACCTCGGGGGAGCGCTGCACGACCTCGAATGGACGGTGAGCGCGTACACCCTCACCTTCGCCGTGCTGCTGATGTTCGGCGCCGCCCTCGGCGACCGCTTCGGCCGCCGCCGGCTCTTCGTCGTCGGACTCGCCGTCTTCACCGGCGCCTCCGCCGCGGCCGCGCTCGCGCCCGGCATCGACGCGCTGATCGCCGCACGCGCCGTCCAGGGCGTGGGCGCCGCGATCATGATGCCGCTCACCCTCACCCTGCTCACCGCGGCCGTCCCGGCCGCCAAGCGTGGGATGGCGTTCGGCATATGGGGCGCCGTCAACGGACTCGCCGTCGCCTCCGGACCCCTCATCGGCGGCACACTCACCGAGCACATCTCCTGGCAGTGGATCTTCTGGCTGAACGTCCCGCTCGGCCTCGCCCTCCTGCCGCTCGCCCGGCTGCGCCTCGCCGAGTCGCACGGCACCGGCGCCCGCCTCGACCTCGTCGGCACGCTCCTCGCCAGCGGCGGCCTGTTCGGCATCGTGTACGGACTGATCCGCGGCCCGATCGACGGCTGGACCTCCGCCACCGTTCTCACCGGACTGATCGCCGGCTCCGCGCTCATCGGCGGATTCATCCACCACGGCATCCACGGCAAGGCGCCGATGCTGCCCATGCGGCTCTTCCGCGACCGTGCCTTCTCCGGGATCAACGCGGCCAGCCTGCTGATGTTCCTCGGCATGTTCGGCTCGATCTTCCTGCTCAGCCAGTACATGCAGGGCGTGCTCGGCTACTCGCCGACCGAGGCCGGCCTGCGGATGCTGCCCTGGACCGGTATGCCGATGATCGTCGCGCCGCTCGCGGGCGCCCTCTCCGACCGGATCGGCGGCCGCCCGGTCGTCGCCGCGGGGCTCGCCCTCCAGGCTCTCGGCCTCGCCTGGTTCGCGCTCGTCGTCACCCCCGACGTCTCGTACGCCGCCCAGCTCCCCGCCCTGATCGTGAGCGGCGTCGGAATGGCGCTGTACTTCGCGCCGGCGGCCAACCTCGTGATGTCCAGCGTCCGCCCGTCCGAGCAGGGCATCGCGTCCGGCGCCAACAACGCCCTGCGAGAGGTCGGCGGCGCCCTCGGTGTCGCGGTGATGGCCTCGATCTTCGCCGCCCAGGGCGGGTACGAGTCGGCGCAGCGGTTCGTGGACGGCCTGGAGCCCGCGCTGTGGGTCGGGGCGGGGATGGTGGCCCTGGGTGCGGTGGCGGCGCTGTTCGTACCGTCGCGGCGCCGGGCCGCGGCGGCGGCCGAGGCCGAGGCCGAGAAGCCTGAGCTGATCGCCGCGTGACGGTGAGCTGGTCGCCCTTCCGGCCGAGCCGGAAGGGCCCGCTCCGTCCGGGGCCCGCAGCACGCGGAGCCTCCCGCAGGCTCCGGGGCGCGGCGGGTGGACCCTCCCCCGGGCCCCGGGTGCGGCCGGCGGAGCCTCCCGCGGGCCCCAATGTGTGGCCGGCGGGGCCTTCCGCAGGTCCCGGGGCGCGGCCGGCGGGGCCTTCCCCCGGGCCCCGGGGCGCGGCCGACGGAGCCTCCCGCAGGCTCCGGGGCGCGGCCCAGATCCCATCGCGCGCGCAAGGGGATCTGCGGTCGGCCCGTACTCTTGAGCCCGTGCAGCTTCTCCACGACGCCCCCCTCGCCCCCCTGACCACCTTCCGGCTCGGCGGCCCCGCGACCCGGCTCGTCACGGCCACCACCGACGACGAGGTGATCGCCACGGTCCGCGAGGCGGACGCCACGGGTACCCCGCTGCTCGTCATCGGTGGCGGATCCAACCTGGTCATCGGCGACAAGGGCTTCGACGGGACCGCCCTGCGCATCGCCACCACCGGCTTCGCGCTGGACGGCACGAAGCTGGAGCTGGCCGCCGGCGAGGTCTGGACGGACGCCGTGGCGCGCACGGTCGAGGCCGGGCTCGCCGGGATCGAGTGCCTGGCCGGGATCCCCGGATCCGCGGGCGCGACCCCGATCCAGAACGTCGGCGCGTACGGCCAGGAGGTGTCCGCCACCATCACCGAGGTCGTCGCCTACGACCGCCGGGCCGACGAGACGGTCACCCTCACCAACGCCGAGTGCTCCTTCTCGTACCGCCACAGCCGCTTCAAGGCCGTTCCGGACCGCTACGTCGTGCTGCGCGTCCGCTTCGAGCTGGAGGACGCGGCCGGTCTCTCCGCGCCGATCAAGTACGCCGAGACCGCCCGAGCCCTCGGCGTCGAGGCCGGCGACCGCGTCCCGCTCGCCCAGGCCCGCGAGACCGTCCTGAAGCTGCGGGCCGGGAAGGGCATGGTCCTGGACCCCGAGGACCACGACACCTGGTCCGCCGGCTCCTTCTTCACCAACCCGATCCTGACGCCGGGGGAGTACGAGACCTTCCTCGCGCGGGCGACCGAGCGGCTCGGCCCGGACGTGACCCCGCCGGCCTTCCCCGCGGGCGAGGACGGGCAGGTCAAGACCTCGGCCGCCTGGCTGATCGACAAGGCCGGCTTCACCAAGGGGTACGGCTCCGGCCCCGCCCGTATCTCCACCAAGCACACCCTCGCCCTCACCAACCGGGGCGAGGCCACCACTGAGGACCTCCTCGCGCTCGCCCGCGAGGTCGTCGCTGGGGTGCGCGACGCCTTCGGGATCACGCTCGTCAACGAGCCGGTGACGGTCGGCGTCAGCATCTGAGCGTTCCGATCCGGGCATTCCGTGGAACCCTCCGGGCTCCCCAGGTTGTCGAGTGAGTGACAGGCTCCCGGAGAGCGGGGGCCGCACGCTCGTCGAGGGGGAACGGTGGAGGGGACGGGCCCACCGGATTTCGCCGCGTTCGCGGAGTCGGCGTACGCCTCGCTGCTGCGCACCGCCCGGCTCCTGACCGGTGATCCGCACGCCGCCGAGGACCTCGTCCAGGCGGCGCTGGTCAAGGTCTATCTGCGCTGGGGCGGCTCGGCCCGCTGGGACTCGCCCCAGGCGTACGCCCGCAAGGTCGTCGTCAATCTCTACGCGACCTGGCGCCGTCGCCGCTGGCACACCGAGGTCGTGCGCCCCGGCAGCGACAGCGCACCCGACACCCACGACATGGCCGGCGGCGCCGACGCGCGCCTCGAACTGGCCCGTGCGCTCGCGACCCTGCCGCGCGCACAGCGCGCGGTGGTGGTGCTCCGCTTCTACGAGGACCTGTCCGTGGAACAGACGGCCGAGCTGCTCGGCTGCTCGCCCGGGACGGTCAAGAGCCGCACCAACAGGGCCTTGGAACGGCTGCGTGCCGGGGGCGCGCTCGCCGGATACGCGGGAAGGGGCGCGTGATGGACGACTCCGAGGGCTCCCTGAGGCGCGGGCTGCGCGAGCTGGCCGAGGGGAACGCCGGACCGGCACCCCTCGGCGCGATCGTGGGGCGCGGGCGGCGGATCCGGCAGGTACGGCGCTCGCTCGCGGCGGGAGCGGCGACGCTCGTGGTCGCGGGAGGCTCGGTGCTGGGCGTCCGCTGGTCGGAGCCGTCCCCGCCGGCCCTCCCTTCGGGCCCGACCGACGGGCCCTCCGCACCCGCGTATCCGTACGAGGGGAAGTACCGCCCACAGCCTCCTTCCGGGCCGGGCGACCCGCTGGACACCGGGCCCCGCGCGCCGGTGGAGAACGTGCGCTACCGCTACGACCTGTCCGCCGTCTGCGATCTGCGGTACGCGGTCTTCGGCGGGCGGGTCTGGGAGCGGGCCGACGGCGGATCCTCGGCCACGGTGAGGTGGGCGGGGGACCGTATGCGGGGGTACATGAGCTGGACGGACGGCCGGCGTTCCCGCTCCGAGCCGGACACGGCCGTCTTCGAGACGGACACGCCCTCCCTGCCGGCGATCGGCTTCCGCCTGCTGGCCGGGCCGGCGCCGGAGTGCCTCGGCCAGGAGCCCGAGCGGCGGTACGGGGACGCGCCGGCGGCCACGCTCGGCCCGGACCGGCCTGGGCTCGGCGTCCGGTACCCGTACGACATGACCAAGGAGTGCGGTACGCGCTACGCGGTCTTCGCCGGGCGGCTGTGGCGGGCCGAGCGCGAGGAGGGGACGGAGACGATCGTCGACTGGGTGAACGACCTTCCGCTGGCGGCCTTCATGACCCTGACCTCCGAGCGGACCGCGGTCCTGGAGTGGCCGGGCCCGCCCGGCGAGAGCCCGCGGACGACGACGTACCGCCCGGTGGAGGCGCGGGGCGACGACTGCGGGTAGCCCACCCGCCTCAGTACGCCACGCCGACGCCCTGCTTGACCGTCGCCGGGTCGTCGATCATCGCCAGCATGGCGTGGGCGACATCGGCGCGGGCGAGGGAGCGGCCGCGGGGCGGGTTGCCGCCGACGACCGAGCGGTAGCGGCCCGTCAGCGGCTTGTTCGTCAGCTTGGGCGGGCGGACGGACGTCCAGTCGGTGGCGCTGGCCGCCAGGTCGTGCTCCATGACGCGCAGGTCGTCGTAGATGTCCTTCAGGACGGAGTTGATGATCGCGAGCACCGCCTTGTCGAGGACGGTCTGCCCGTCCGGGGTGGGGCCGAGGGGGGCGGCGCTGACCACCAGCAGGCGGCGGACGCCCTCCGCGTCCATGGCGGCGAGGACGGAGCGGGTGAGCTTCGTGGCGACGCCGGCGTCCGAGCGGCCGCGGGCGCCGAGCCCGGAGAGCACCGCGTCCTTGCCCGCGACGGCCCCGCGCAGGGTGTCGGGGTCCGTGAGGTCCGCCCGGTGGACCTCCAGCCGCTCGCCGGTGACCGCGAACCGCGCCGGGTCCCGCACCACCGCCG
The DNA here is from genome assembly GCF_040645695.1 of Streptomyces sp. NPDC046712. Lineage (NCBI taxonomy): Bacteria > Bacillati > Actinomycetota > Actinomycetes > Kitasatosporales > Streptomycetaceae > Streptomyces > Streptomyces sp. NPDC046712. The sequence goes on from NZ_JBEYYW010000025.1 coordinate 104,090, forward strand.
TGACCTCATGGCCCGAGGCCAGTGCCTGACGGACGATCTCCTGGCCGATGCCACCGGTCGCACCGAAGACTGTGAGCTTCATGTCGAACCCTCCTGGGGTGGGTGAGTGTTCACTCACCCCTAGAGTGAGTGTGTACTCACCCACTCGTCAAGCGCGGTTGGAGAAACCATGGAGAAGAAACCCACGCGGGAACGCATCCTCGACGCGGCACACGAGCTGTGGACCACCGTGGGCCTCGCCCGTACGACCACCAAGGAGATCGCGCGGGGCGCCGGCTGCTCGGAGGCGGCGCTCTACAAGTACTTCGCGGGCAAGGAGGAGCTCTTCGTCGCCGTCCTGACCGAACGCCTCCCCAAGCTGGCACCGCTGCTCGCGTCACTGGCCGCCGAACCGGGGAGGCGCACGGTGGAGGAGAACCTCACCGAGATCGCCCGCCAGGCCGCCCTCTTCTATGCCGAGAGCTTCCCGATCGCCGCCTCGCTCTATGCCGAGACCCGGCTCAAGGCCCGCCACGACGCGTCGATGCGGCGGCTCGACGCCGGTCCGCACCGCCCGCTGGAGAGCCTCGACGCCTATCTGCGTGCCGAGCAGGCGGCGGGGCGTGTCGACGCCGGCGCGGACACCTTCGCGGCGGCGTCACTGCTGCTCGGTGCGTGCTCTCAGCGGGCCTTCGCCTACGACGCGAAGGTCGGCAAGGAGCCGCCGCAGGACCTCGACACCTTCGCGACGTCGATCGCCCGAACCTTGCTGACGGGCATCGCCCCACGGACGTGACGGCGCGCGTTCACCCCACGGCGTGCACGCGCACGCTTCAGGCGGGCGGGGTCGTCAGCCAGTCGTCGATGCCGGAGAGGAGCTTCTGCCTGACGTCCTCCGGGGCCGCCGAACCCCGTACCGACTGGCGCGCCAGTTCCGCCAGTTCCGCGTCCGTGAAGGCGTGGTGGCGGCGGGCGATCTCGTACTGGGCCGCGAGGCGCGAGCCGAAGAGCAGGGGGTCGTCCGCGCCCAGGGCCATCGGGACGCCCGCCTCGAAGAGCGCGCGGAGCGGCACGTCCTCGTGCTTCTCGTAGACCCCGAGGGCCACGTTGGACGCCGGGCAGACCTCGCAGGTCACACCCTTCTCGGCGAGCTTGCGCAGCACCCGCGGGTCCTCCGCCGCCCGCACCCCGTGACCCACGCGCGCCGCCCGGAGGTCGTCCAGGCAGTCCCGTACGGACGACGGCCCCGTCAGCTCCCCGCCGTGCGGGGCCGCCAGCAGACCGCCCTCACGCGCGATCGCGAAGGCGCGGTCGAAGTCACGGGCCATGCCCCGGCGCTCGTCGTTGGAGAGCCCGAAACCGACCACGCCCCGCTCGGCGTACCGCACCGCGAGCCGCGCCAGGGTGCGGGCCTCCAGCGGATGCTTCATCCGGTTCGCGGCCACCAGGACCCGCATCCCGAGCCCGGTCTCGCGCGCGGCCGTGTCGACCGCGTCCAGGATGATCTCCATGGCCGGGATCAGACCGCCGAGGAGCGGAGCGTACGAGGTCGGGTCGACCTGGATCTCCAGCCACCCCGAGCCGTCCCGTACGTCCTCCTGCGCCGCCTCGCGGACCAGACGCCGGATGTCCTCCGGCTCCCGCAGGCAGGACCGGGCGATGTCGTACAGACGCTGGAACCGGAACCAGCCGCGCTCATCGGTCGCCCGCAGCTTCGGCGGGGTGCCGCTGCTCAGCGCCTCCGGGAGGTGGACGCCGTACTTGTCGGCCAGTTCGAGGAGGGTCGTGGGCCGCATCGAACCGGTGAAGTGCAGGTGCAGATGCGCCTTGGGCAGCAGGCTGATGTCACGGACGGCGTGCTCGGAAACGTGCTCCATTGAAGGATCTTGCCGCACCCGAATGGACGAATACAGCCCCTTTCCCCGATCGGGACCTTGCTAGAACGTAAAAACGGGCCCCTGGTTCCGGAGAACCAGGGGCCCGGTCGATGAATCCGGCGACTGCCTAGGCGCGGGCCTCCGCGAGCAGCTTCTGGATCCGGGACACGCCCTCCACCAGGTCCTCGTCGCCCAGTGCGTACGAGAGCCGCAGGTAGCCCGGCGTGCCGAACGCCTCGCCCGGAACGACCGCGACCTCGGCCTCGTCCAGGATCAGCGCGGCCAGCTCGACCGAGTTCTGCGGGCGCTTGCCGCGGATCTCCTTGCCGAGCAGCCCCTTCACCGACGGGTACACGTAGAACGCGCCCTCAGGGGTCGGGCAGACGACACCCTCGATCTCGTTGAGCATCCGCACGATCGTCTGGCGGCGGCGGTCGAAGGCGCGCCCCATCTCCGCGACCGCGTCGAGGTTGCCCGACACGGCGGCCAGCGCGGCCACCTGCGCCACGTTGCTCACGTTCGACGTGGCGTGCGACTGCAGGTTCGTCGCGGCCTTCACCACGTCCTTCGGGCCGATGATCCAGCCCACGCGCCAGCCGGTCATCGCGTACGTCTTGGCGACACCGTTGACGACGATGCACTTGTCGCGCAGCTCCGGCATGATCGACGGCAGGGAGACCGCGGACGCGTCGCCGTAGACGAGGTGCTCGTAGATCTCGTCCGTCAGCACCCACAGACCGTGCTCGACGGCCCAGCGGCCGATCGCCTCGGTCTCGGCCTCGCTGTAGACGGCGCCGGTCGGGTTCGACGGGGAGACGAAGAGGACGACCTTGGTCTTCTCCGTGCGCGCCGCCTCCAGCTGCTCCACCGAGACGCGGTAGCCGGTGGTCTCGTCGGCGACGACCTCGACCGGGACACCGCCCGCGAGCCGGATCGACTCGGGGTACGTCGTCCAGTACGGGGCCGGGACGATGACCTCGTCGCCCGGGTCGAGGATCGCGGCGAACGCCTCGTAGATCGCCTGCTTGCCGCCGTTGGTCACCAGGACCTGGGAGGCGTCGACCTCGTAACCGGAGTCGCGGAGCGTCTTGGCGGCGATCGCGGCCTTCAGCTCGGGCAGACCGCCGGCCGGGGTGTAGCGGTGGTACTTCGGGTTCTTGCACGCCTCGACGGCGGCGTCGACGATGTAGTCCGGGGTCGGGAAGTCGGGCTCACCCGCGCCGAAACCGATCACCGGGCGCCCGGCGGCCTTGAGGGCCTTGGCCTTGGCGTCGACGGCGAGGGTCGCGGACTCGGAGATCGCACCGATGCGGGCGGAGACCCGGCGCTCGGTCGGAGGGGTAGCAGCGCTCATGCGGCCCATGGTCCCAGACCCGCTTCCCGCCCGGCACACAGGTTTCAGGGAGCGGACAGGAACGGTCATTCCTGGTCGTACGAGGGTCCGCGGGGGCTCCCACGTGCTTTCTGTTCGACGTCGGGCTCATGAACACGTACACTCACTGCTCGTTGGCCCTCACCGACCACATCTCACGATGCGGTAGGTTGGGGAAGCCACAAAGGGTCGTAGCTCAATTGGTAGAGCACCGGTCTCCAAAACCGGCGGTTGGGGGTTCAAGTCCCTCCGGCCCTGCTACACACACCGCCAGGATGTGTGCGCATGTACGTACTTCTATGCACCGCCGTGCGGATCCACCCGGCACGGCACTGCCATGACCCGGGATCAGGTGAGAAGCGTGACGGACGCCGTGGGCTCCATCGACATGCCTGATGCCGAGGACGAGGCTCCGGACTCGAAGAAGAAGGCCCGCAAGGGCGGCAAGCGCGGCAAGAAGGGCCCCCTGGGCCGCCTCGCGCTCTTCTACCGCCAGATCATCGCGGAGCTTCGCAAGGTCGTCTGGCCCACTCGTAGCCAGCTGACGACGTACACCACGGTAGTGATTGTCTTCGTTGTCATCATGATCGGCCTTGTCACCGTGATTGACTATGGCTTCCAGGAAGCAGTCAAGTACGTCTTCGGCTGATTTCTTGTTCCACCCCATCTGTATCCAGGAAGAAGCAGCCACCGTGTCTGACCCGAACCTGAACGAGTCCGTTTCCGAGGACGAGCTCGACATCCTCGAGGCGGCCGACGAGGACCAGGCTGAGGCTGCTGACGCCGCTGCGGGCGAGGCGGCCGAAGAGGCCGCCCTGCACATCGAGGACGACTCCGAGGAGTCCGACGAGGACGAGTCCGAGGAAGACTCCGACGTCGAGGACGAGTCCGACGAGGACACCGAGGTCGAGGCCGGCGTCGAGGACGAGGCCGAGGAGGCCGACGAGGAGCCCGCCGCTCCGGTCGACCCGATCCAGGCCCTCCGTGACGAGCTCCGCGGCCTGCCCGGCGAGTGGTACGTGATCCACACCTACGCGGGCTACGAGAAGCGCGTGAAGGCCAACCTCGAGCAGCGTGCCGTCTCGCTGAACGTCGAGGAGTTCATCTACCAGGCCGAGGTGCCCGAGGAAGAGATCGTCCAGATCAAGAACGGCGAGCGCAAGAACGTCCGGCAGAACAAGCTGCCCGGTTACGTTCTCGTCCGCATGGATCTGACGAACGAGTCCTGGGGCGTCGTCCGCAACACCCCCGGCGTCACCGGCTTCGTGGGCAACGCCTACGACCCGTACCCGCTGACCCTGGACGAGATCGTCAAGATGCTCGCCCCCGAGGCCGAGGAGAAGGCCGCCCGCGAGGCCGCCGAGGCCGAGGGCAAGCCGGCTCCGGCCCGCAAGGTCGAGGTCCAGGTGCTCGACTTCGAGGTCGGCGACTCGGTCACCGTCACCGACGGACCCTTCGCGACCCTCCAGGCCACGATCAACGAGATCAACGCCGACTCGAAGAAGGTCAAGGGCCTCGTCGAGATCTTCGGTCGCGAGACCCCGGTCGAGCTCAGCTTCGACCAGATCCAGAAGAACTAACCCCATAGGTTTCCGACCAGGTCAGAGTGGCTCCCGCAGCCGCTCTGACCTGCTCGGTTTTTGGCCGCGCGTGTATACCCGTTATCGTTGTGCGGTATGCCTCCATCCGGATGACCGGATGGCGGGCTGAACACTCTCACTAGGACCCGGAGAGAGCAATGCCTCCCAAGAAGAAGAAGGTCACGGGGCTTATCAAGCTCCAGATCAACGCTGGTGCGGCCAACCCGGCCCCGCCGGTCGGTCCCGCGCTGGGCCAGCACGGCGTCAACATCATGGAGTTCTGCAAGGCCTACAACGCCGCGACCGAGTCGCAGCGTGGCATGGTCGTGCCGGTGGAGATCACGGTCTACGAGGACCGTTCCTTCACCTTCATCACCAAGACTCCGCCGGCCGCCAAGCTGATCCTCAAGGCCGCGGGTGTGGACAAGGGCTCCGGCGAGCCGCACAAGACCAAGGTTGCCAAGCTGACGGCCGCCCAGGTCCGCGAGATCGCCACGGTCAAGCTCCCCGACCTGAACGCCAACGACCTTGACGCCGCGTCGAAGATCATCGCCGGCACCGCCCGTTCCATGGGCATCACGGTCGAGGGCTGATCAGCCCCCTCGTGACCTCAGTGGTAGGGCCGGCGCGGCCCGCACCACGACTCCATACCTGAACCAACAGGAGCAGAAGTGAAGCGCAGCAAGGCTCTCCGCGGCGCGGACGCCAAGATCGACCGGGAGCGGAACTACGCCCCCCTCGAGGCCGTCCGTCTCGCCAAGGACACCGCCACCACCAAGTTCGACGGCACCGTCGAGGTCGCCTTCCGCCTGGGCGTCGACCCGCGCAAGGCCGACCAGATGGTCCGTGGCACCGTGAACCTCCCGCACGGCACCGGTAAGACCGCCCGGGTCCTGGTCTTCGCGACCGGTGACCGTGCCGAGGCCGCGATCGCCGCGGGCGCCGACATCGTCGGCTCCGACGAGCTCATCGACGAGATCTCCAAGGGCAACCGCCTGAACGAGTTCGACGCCGTCGTCGCCACCCCGGACCTCATGGGCAAGGTCGGCCGCCTCGGCCGCGTCCTCGGCCCGCGTGGTCTCATGCCGAACCCGAAGACCGGCACCGTCACCCCCGATGTCGCGAAGGCTGTCAACGACATCAAGGGCGGCAAGATCGAGTTCCGCGTCGACAAGCACTCGAACCTGCACTTCATCATCGGCAAGGTCTCCTTCGACGAGACGAAGCTGGTCGAGAACTACGCCGCGGCTCTGGAGGAGATCCTCCGTCTGAAGCCGTCCGCCGCCAAGGGCCGCTACATCAAGAAGGCGACCCTGACGACGACGATGGGCCCCGGCATCCCGCTGGACTCCAACCGCACCCGCAACCTCCTCGTCGAGGAGGACCCGGCCGCGGTCTGAGCCCATCCGGCTCACTGAGTGGTCACCGGCCCCTCGCACCTTCTTCGGAGGTGCGGGGGGCCGGTTTCTTATTCGTTCGGGCCTGTCGGCCCTCTGAGTTACCGTTCAGTCGACCGACGAACTGAAGATCAAGGGGTGGGGACTCATGGGCATGTCCGCGTGGAAGCGTGCGGCCGTCTCGCTGACGGCCGTGACCGTCGTGGCCGGTGTCGCGGGCTGTCAGGACGGCGACGGGGCCAAGAAGGCCGCTGAGGGCCCCGGGAAGGCCGCGGAGGCGCCCGTGACGCCGCAGCTCCAGAGCCACGAGGCCGTCACGAAGGTCATCCAGGCCGCCTACCGGAAGACCTCGGACGCCAAGTCCGCGAAGATCCGGATGACCATCTCGATGCCGGCCGCCATGGAGGGCGGCGGCACCATGGAGATGACCGGCGTCCAGGGCTGGGACCCCGGCGCCATGGACATCACCATGAAGGGCTCCATGCTGGCGGCCGGTGACCCGGACGCCCCCGAGCAGATGCGCATGATCGTTCTTGGCGACGTCATGTACATGGACATGGGCGCCGAGAAGGCCGCCGAGCTCGACGGCAAGCGCTGGATGAAGGTGGATCTCAAGGGCCAGGGCGCCCAGCAGGAGATGACCGGCGGCCTGGAGAGCATGAACCAGGACCCGGCCCAGCAGCTCGCCCTGCTGCTCGAGTCCCCGAACCTCAAGCACGTGGGCCCCGAGAAGATCAACGGGGTCCAGGCCCAGCACTACAAGGGCACGCTCACCTTCGAGCAGATGCTGGACGCCAACAAGGCGAAGTCCGCGATGCTCTCGAAGCAGGAGCGCGAGAAGCTCGTCGCCAACGTCGAGAAGATCGGCATGAAGGGCTACGACACCGACGTCTGGGTCGACGAGGCCGGCTACCCGGTCCGCATGGTCGTCGCCATGACGACGGCGATGGGGACGGTGAACATGAAGGGCGACTACACCGACTACGGCCCGAAGGCCGCCGTCAAGGCCCCGCCGGCCAAGGACACCTACGACCTCGCGGAGATGCTGAAGGGCATGGGCGCGAGCTGAGCCGACTGAGCCGTACGGGCGGATTTGCTCCCCGCCGCCGACGTCGCGTACTCTTCCACAGAAGCCAAAGACCGCTGGTCGTTGCTGTGCTCTCGCAAGGGGCGCAGTGGCCGAAGGTTCGCTGAGATGCGAACGGCCCGCGCAGGTGATCGTGGAAGAGTTCCCGGATCTTTCGATTCGGTCGAGCTGTGCCCCGTGCGCCTGCGCCGGGGCGTTTTCTATTGTTCAGCCCCTTCTGAGCGGTCCTCATCACCCGGAAGGAGGCCGACGCTCTATGGCAAGGCCCGACAAGGCTGCCGCGGTAGCCGAGCTTGAGGACAAGTTCCGCAGCTCGAACGCCGTCGTGCTGACCTCGTACACGGGGCTCACCGTGGCGCAGCTCAAGACGCTGCGTCGTTCGCTCGGTGAGAACGCCCAGTACGCCGTGGTGAAGAACACGCTGACCAAGATTGCGGCCAACCAGGCCGGGATCGCGTCGCTCGACGACCAGCTCGCTGGTTCGACCGCGGCCGCCTTCGTCACCGGTGACCCGGTGGAGTCGGCGAAGGCTCTGCGTGACTTCGCCAAGGACAACCCGAACCTCGTCATCAAGGGCGGTGTCCTTGATGGCAAGGCGCTGTCCGCCGACGAGTTCAAGAAGCTTGCGGACCTCGAGTCCCGCGAGGTTCTGCTCAGCAAGCTGGCCGGCGCGTTCAAGGGCAAGCAGTCTCAGGCTGCCTCGCTCTTCCAGGCGCTGCCGTCGAAGTTCGTCCGCACCGCGGAGGCGCTTCGCGTCAAGCTCGCCGAGCAGGGCGGTGCCGAGTAATTCGGCTCGCGCACTGATCCGCGCCGCCTAGTGCGTGGGTCGTAGCGGGCCGTTACGCCCGCCTCTATATACATCCGGCACCTGCCGAATTAGTGGAAGGATCGCCCATCATGGCGAAGCTCTCTCAGGACGACCTCCTCGCCCAGTTCGAGGAGATGACCCTCATCGAGCTCTCCGAGTTCGTGAAGGCCTTCGAGGAGAAGTTCGACGTCACCGCCGCCGCGGCCGTCGCCGTTGCCGGCCCCGCCCAGGGTGGCGCTGCCCCCGAGGCCGCTGAGGAGCAGGACGAGTTCGACGTCATCCTCACCGGCGCCGGCGAGAAGAAGATCCAGGTCATCAAGGTCGTGCGTGAGCTGACCTCCCTCGGCCTGAAGGAGGCCAAGGACCTCGTCGACGGCACCCCGAAGCCGGTCCTCGAGAAGGTCGCCAAGGAGGCCGCGGAGAAGGCTGCCGAGTCCCTCAAGGCTGCCGGCGCCTCCGTCGAGGTCAAGTAACACCTCGCGAGTCTCCTGACTCGCTCAGGCGCCTCTCAGGCGCCTCGTGAAGGGCGATCACCCATCTGGGTGGTCGCCCTTCGGCGTACCCGCGTACGGGCGTGGCGAGGGTCGTACGAGCCGTCGGTGGCGGAGTATGGTGATCTTCGCCGTGCGCCCCGCTGACCGGGGGGCCTTGACGAACCGCACGCAGCGCGCAATTCTCAGGACGCGTCGTCACAACGATCCGTATCCGAGGCATGGATCGACGGCGGAACGGGCAGTATCGAGGTGCGCCGCACGGCGCGAGGTACCGCGGAGTTGAGAACAACGAGGGTTGCGAATTACTCGCCCTGGACATCAGTGGGCCAAGTGGCTACACTGACCCTTTGCGCTGCCTGTTAGCTGCCCCCTGCCCGTCACCAGGGGCATACCCTCGCGAGAGCATTGTCGGCAGACCTGACCTGACCTGGACTTTTGGCCATATCGGGAATTGTCTGTCCCTCTGCGTCGCTGGGGACCGGTACGCGCGTAGTGAGTCCGAGCCCTCGGAAGGACCCCCTCTTGGCCGCCTCGCGCAACGCCTCGACCAATACGAACAACGGCGCCAGCACCGCCCCGCTGCGCATCTCCTTTGCAAAGATCAAGGAGCCCCTCGAGGTTCCGAACCTCCTCGCGCTGCAGACCGAGAGCTTTGACTGGCTGCTCGGCAATGCCGCCTGGAAGGCTCGCGTCGAGGCAGCTCTCGAGTCGGGACAGGACGTCCCCAGGAAGTCGGGTCTGGAGGAGATCTTCGAGGAGATCTCTCCGATCGAGGACTTCTCCGGGTCGATGTCGCTGACCTTCCGCGACCACCGCTTCGAGCCCCCGAAGAACTCGATCGACGAGTGCAAGGACCGTGACTTCACGTACGGCGCCCCGCTCTTCGTCACGGCCGAGTTCACCAACAACGAGACCGGCGAGATCAAGTCCCAGACGGTCTTCATGGGCGACTTCCCGCTCATGACGAACAAGGGCACCTTCGTCATCAACGGCACCGAGCGTGTCGTGGTCTCGCAGCTGGTCCGTTCGCCGGGCGTCTACTTCGACTCCTCGATCGACAAGACGTCCGACAAGGACATCTTCTCCGCCAAGATCATCCCGTCCCGGGGTGCCTGGCTGGAGATGGAGATCGACAAGCGCGACATGGTCGGTGTCCGCATCGACCGCAAGCGCAAGCAGTCCGTCACCGTCCTCCTGAAGGCGCTCGGCTGGACCACCGAGCAGATCCTGCAGGAGTTCGGCGAGTACGAGTCCATGCGCGCCACCCTGGAGAAGGACCACACCCAGGGCCAGGACGACGCGCTGCTCGACATCTACCGCAAGCTCCGTCCGGGCGAGCCGCCGACCCGCGAGGCCGCTCAGACGCTGCTCGAGAACCTCTACTTCAACCCGAAGCGCTACGACCTCGCGAAGGTCGGCCGCTACAAGGTGAACAAGAAGCTCGGCGCGGACGAGCCGCTGGACGCCGGTGTCCTGACCACCGACGACATCATCGCCACGATCAAGTACCTCGTGAAGCTCCACGCGGGCGAGACCGAGACGATCGGCGAGTCGGGCCGGGAGATCGTCGTCGAGACCGACGACATCGACCACTTCGGCAACCGTCGTCTGCGCAACGTCGGCGAGCTCATCCAGAACCAGGTCCGCACGGGTCTGGCTCGTATGGAGCGCGTCGTGCGCGAGCGCATGACCACCCAGGACGTCGAGGCGATCACGCCTCAGACCCTGATCAACATCCGGCCGGTCGTCGCCTCCATCAAGGAGTTCTTCGGCACCAGCCAGCTGTCGCAGTTCATGGACCAGAACAACCCGCTGTCGGGTCTGACGCACAAGCGTCGTCTCTCGGCGCTGGGTCCCGGTGGTCTGTCCCGTGAGCGGGCCGGCTTCGAGGTCCGAGACGTGCACCCGTCCCACTACGGACGTATGTGCCCGATCGAGACCCCTGAAGGCCCGAACATCGGTCTGATCGGTTCGCTCGCCTCGTACGGCCGCGTCAACGCGTTCGGCTTCATCGAGACGCCGTACCGCAAGGTCGTCGACGGCCAGGTCACCGACGAGGTCGACTACATCACGGCCGACGAGGAGGACCGCTTCGTCATCGCCCAGGCGAACGCGACCCTGAACGACGAGCTCCGCTTCACCGAGCCGCGCGTTCTGGTCCGCCGCCGTGGCGGTGAGGTCGACTACGTCCCGCCGACCGAGGTCGACTACATGGACGTCTCGCCGCGCCAGATGGTGTCGGTCGCGACGGCCATGATCCCCTTCCTCGAGCACGACGACGCCAACCGTGCCCTCATGGGCGCGAACATGATGCGTCAGGCGGTGCCGCTGATTAAGTCCGAGGCCCCGCTCGTCGGTACCGGCATGGAGTACCGCTGTGCCACCGACGCCGGCGACGTCATCAAGGCCGAGAAGGACGGTGTGATCCAGGAGGTTTCGGCCGACTACATCACCGTCGCCAACGACGACGGCACGTACACCACGTACCGCATCGCCAAGTTCTCCCGCTCGAACCAGGGCACCTCGGTCAACCAGAAGGTCGTCGTCTCCGAGGGCGACCGGGTCATCGAGGGCCAGGTCCTCGCCGACGGTCCGGCCACCGAGAACGGTGAGATGGCGCTCGGCAAGAACCTGCTCGTGGCGTTCATGCCGTGGGAGGGTCACAACTACGAGGACGCGATCATCCTGTCGCAGCGCCTCGTGCAGGACGACGTCCTCTCCTCGATCCACATCGAGGAGCACGAGGTCGACGCCCGTGACACCAAGCTCGGCCCGGAGGAGATCACCCGGGACATCCCGAACGTCTCCGAGGAGGTCCTCGCCGACCTCGACGAGCGCGGCATCATCCGTATCGGTGCCGAGGTCGTCGCCGGCGACATCCTCGTCGGCAAGGTCACGCCCAAGGGTGAGACCGAGCTGACCCCGGAGGAGCGCCTGCTCCGTGCGATCTTCGGTGAGAAGGCCCGTGAGGTCCGTGACACCTCGCTGAAGGTGCCGCACGGCGAGACCGGCAAGGTCATCGGCGTCCGCGTCTTCGACCGCGAGGAGGGCGACGAGCTTCCCCCGGGCGTGAACCAGCTGGTCCGCGTCTACGTCGCCCAGAAGCGCAAGATCACCGATGGTGACAAGCTCGCCGGCCGTCACGGCAACAAGGGTGTCATCTCCAAGATCCTTCCGATCGAGGACATGCCCTTCCTCGAGGACGGCACCCCGGTCGACATCATCCTCAACCCCCTGGGTGTCCCGTCCCGAATGAACCCGGGACAGGTCCTGGAGATCCACCTCGGCTGGCTCGCCAGCCGCGGCTGGGACGTCTCCGGCCTCGCGGACGAGTGGGCGCAGCGCCTGCAGGCCATCGGTGCCGACCAGGTCGCCCCGGGCACCAACGTCGCCACCCCCGTCTTCGACGGTGCGCGTGAGGACGAGCTCGCGGGTCTGCTGCAGCACACGATCCCGAACCGCGACGGCGAGCGCATGGTGCTTCCGTCCGGCAAGGCGCGTCTGTTCGACGGCCGCTCCGGCGAGCCGTTCCCGGACCCGATCTCGGTCGGGTACATGTACATCCTCAAGCTCCACCACCTGGTCGACGACAAGCTGCACGCCCGGTCGACCGGTCCGTACTCGATGATCACCCAGCAGCCGCTGGGTGGTAAGGCCCAGTTCGGTGGCCAGCGCTTCGGTGAGATGGAGGTGTGGGCGCTGGAGGCTTACGGCGCCGCGTACGCCCTCCAGGAGCTGCTGACGATCAAGTCCGACGACGTGACCGGCCGCGTGAAGGTCTACGAGGCCATCGTCAAGGGCGAGAACATCCCTGAGCCCGGCATCCCCGAGTCCTTCAAGGTGCTCATCAAGGAGATGCAGTCCCTGTGCCTCAACGTGGAGGTGCTGTCCTCGGACGGCATGTCCATCGAGATGCGCGACACCGACGAGGACGTCTTCCGCGCAGCGGAGGAGCTCGGTATCGACCTGTCCCGGCGCGAGCCGAGCAGCGTCGAAGAGGTCTGACGGGAGTCCGGTACGGGGACTCGGTGAATTCCGCTGAGTCCCCGGCCGGCCCCAGGACCCCCGTTTCAGACCCCAAGACTTACAACCCTGAGAGGGATTGACGCATAGTGCTCGACGTCAACTTCTTCGATGAGCTCCGGATCGGTCTGGCCACCGCTGACGACATCCGTCAGTGGAGCCACGGCGAGGTCAAGAAGCCCGAGACCATCAACTACCGCACCCTGAAGCCCGAAAAGGACGGACTCTTCTGCGAGAAGATCTTCGGTCCGACCCGGGACTGGGAGTGCTACTGCGGCAAGTACAAGCGTGTCCGCTTCAAGGGCATCATCTGTGAGCGGTGTGGCGTCGAGGTCACCCGCGCCAAGGTGCGCCGTGAGCGGATGGGCCACATCGAGCTGGCCGCTCCCGTCACCCACATCTGGTACTTCAAGGGCGTTCCGTCGCGCCTCGGCTACCTGCTGGATCTGGCGCCGAAGGACCTCGAGAAGGTCATCTACTTCGCCGCGTACATGATCACGTTCGTGGACGAGGAGCGCCGGACGCGCGACCTGCCGTCGCTGGAGGCCCACGTCTCCGTCGAGCGTCAGCAGATCGAGAACCGTCGCGACGCCGACCTCGAGGCCCGCGCCAAGAAGCTCGAGACCGACCTGGCCGAGCTCGAGGCCGAGGGTGCCAAGGCCGACGTGCGCCGCAAGGTGCGCGAGGGCGCCGAGCGTGAGATGAAGCAGCTGCGTGACCGTGCGCAGCGCGAGATCGACCGTCTCGACGAGGTCTGGAACCGCTTCAAGAACCTCAAGGTCCAGGACCTGGAGGGCGACGAGCTCCTCTACCGCGAGCTGCGTGACCGCTTCGGCACGTACTTCGACGGTTCGATGGGTGCCGCGGCGCTGCAGAAGCGCCTGGAGTCCTTCGACCTGGAGGAGGAGGCCGAGCGCCTCCGCGAGATCATCCGTACCGGCAAGGGCCAGAAGAAGACCCGCGCGCTCAAGCGCCTCAAGGTCGTCTCCGCGTTCCTGCAGACCGCGAACAGCCCCAAGGGCATGGTTCTCGACTGCGTGCCGGTGATCCCGCCGGACCTGCGTCCGATGGTGCAGCTGGACGGTGGCCGCTTCGCGACCTCCGACCTGAACGACCTGTACCGCCGTGTGATCAACCGCAACAACCGTCTGAAGCGTCTGCTCGACCTCGGTGCCCCCGAGATCATCGTGAACAACGAGAAGCGGATGCTCCAGGAGGCGGTCGACGCCCTCTTCGACAACGGCCGTCGTGGTCGCCCGGTCACGGGCCCCGGCAACCGTCCGCTGAAGTCCCTCAGCGACATGCTGAAGGGTAAGCAGGGTCGATTCCGTCAGAACCTGCTCGGTAAGCGTGTGGACTACTCCGCGCGTTCCGTCATCGTCGTCGGTCCGCAGCTGAAGCTGCACCAGTGTGGTCTGCCCAAGGCCATGGCGCTGGAGCTCTTCAAGCCGTTCGTGATGAAGCGCCTGGTCGACCTGAACCACGCGCAGAACATCAAGAGCGCCAAGCGGATGGTCGAGCGCGGCCGCACGGTCGTGTACGACGTCCTCGAAGAGGTCATCGCCGAGCACCCGGTTCTGCTGAACCGTGCGCCCACGCTGCACCGCCTCGGCATCCAGGCCTTCGAGCCCCAGCTGGTCGAGGGCAAGGCCATCCAGATCCACCCGCTCGTCTGCACCGCGTTCAACGCGGACTTCGACGGTGACCAGATGGCCGTCCACCTGCCGCTCTCCGCGGAGGCGCAGGCCGAGGCGCGCATCCTGATGCTCTCCTCGAACAACATCCTCAAGCCGGCCGACGGCCGTCCGGTCACGATGCCGACCCAGGACATGGTCCTCGGTCTGTTCTTCCTGACCACCGACGGTGAGCTCCGTGACACCAAGGGCGAGGGCCGCGCGTTCGGCTCCACGGCCGAGGCGATCATGGCGTTCGACGCCGGCGAGCTCGCGCTGCAGTCGCAGATCGACATCCGCTTCCCGATCGGCACCGTTCCGCCGCGCGGCTGGGTTCCCCCGGTCGCCGAGGAGGGTGAGCCGGAGTGGCAGCAGGGTGACTCGTTCCGCCTGCGTACGTCGCTGGGCCGCGCGCTCTTCAACGAGCTGCTGCCCGAGGACTACCCGTTCGTCGACTACTCGGTCGGCAAGAAGCAGCTCTCCGAGATCGTCAACGACCTCGCCGAGCGCTACCCCAAGGTCATCGTGGCGGCGACGCTCGACAACCTGAAGGCGGCGGGCTTCTACTGGGCGACCCGCTCCGGCGTCACCGTGGCCATCTCGGACGTTGTCGTCCCCGAGGCCAAGAAGGCGATCGTCAAGGGCTGGGAAGAGCAGGACGAGAAGGTCCAGAAGCAGTACGAGCGCGGTCTCATCACCAAGGAAGAGCGCACTCAGGAGCTCATCAACATCTGGACCAAGGCGACCAACGAGGTTGCCGAGGCCATGAATGAGAACTTCCCCAAGACGAACCCCATCTTCATGATGGTTGACTCGGGTGCCCGAGGAAACATGATGCAGATGCGGCAGATCGCCGGTATGCGTGGTCTGGTGTCGAACGCCAAGAACGAGACGATTCCCCGTCCCATCAAGGCGTCCTTCCGTGAGGGTCTCTCCGTCCTCGAGTACTTCATCTCGACGCACGGTGCCCGTAAGGGTCTGGCCGACACCGCCCTGCGTACCGCCGACTCGGGTTACCTGACCCGTCGTCTGGTGGACGTCTCGCAGGACGTGATCATCCGCGAGGAGGACTGTGGCACCGAGCGCGGTCTGAAGCTGAAGATCGCGGAGAAGGGTGCCGACGGCATCCTGCGGAAGACGGACGACGTCGAGACCTCCG
Organism: Streptomyces sp. NPDC046712; assembly: GCF_040645695.1. Taxonomy (NCBI): domain Bacteria; kingdom Bacillati; phylum Actinomycetota; class Actinomycetes; order Kitasatosporales; family Streptomycetaceae; genus Streptomyces; species Streptomyces sp. NPDC046712. Next base: position 119,539 of record NZ_JBEYYW010000025.1, read on the forward strand.
TGTACGCGCGGATGCTCGCCGAGGACGTCGTCGTGGACGGCAAGGTCATCGCGCCGGCCAACGTCGACCTGGGTGACGTCCTGATCGATGCCCTGGTCAACGCGGGTGTCGAGGAGGTCAAGACCCGTTCGGTCCTGACCTGTGAGTCCGCGGTCGGCACCTGTGCCTACTGCTACGGCCGCTCGCTGGCCACCGGCAAGCTGGTCGACATCGGTGAGGCGGTCGGCATCATCGCCGCCCAGTCCATCGGTGAGCCCGGTACCCAGCTGACGATGCGTACCTTCCACACCGGTGGTGTGGCCGGTGACGACATCACCCAGGGTCTGCCCCGTGTTGTCGAGCTCTTCGAGGCCCGTCAGCCCAAGGGTGTCGCCCCGATCTCGGAGGCGGCCGGCCGCGTCCGTATCGAGGAGACCGAGAAGACCAAGAAGATCGTCGTCACCCCGGACGACGGCAGCGACGAGACGGCGTTCCCGATCTCGAAGCGTGCCCGTCTGCTGGTGGGCGAGGGCGACCACGTCGAGGTGGGCCAGAAGCTCACCGTGGGTGCCACCAACCCGCACGACGTGCTGCGGATCCTCGGTCAGCGCGCGGTCCAGGTCCACCTGGTCGGCGAGGTCCAGAAGGTCTACAACTCGCAGGGTGTGTCGATCCACGACAAGCACATCGAGATCATCATCCGGCAGATGCTGCGCCGTGTGACGATCATCGAGTCCGGCGACGCGGAGCTGCTGCCGGGCGAGCTCGTCGAGCGCTCGAAGTTCGAGACCGAGAACCGTCGTGTGGTCACCGAGGGCGGTCACCCCGCCTCCGGCCGTCCGCAGCTGATGGGTATCACCAAGGCCTCGCTGGCGACGGAGTCCTGGCTGTCGGCCGCCTCCTTCCAGGAGACGACCCGAGTCCTGACGGATGCGGCGATCAACGCCAAGTCCGACAGCCTCATCGGCCTCAAGGAGAACGTCATCATCGGTAAGCTCATCCCGGCCGGTACGGGTCTGTCCCGCTACCGCAACATCCGGGTCGAGCCGACCGAGGAGGCCAAGGCCGCGATGTACTCGGCCGTCGGCTACGACGACATCGACTACTCGCCGTTCGGCACCGGCTCCGGCCAGGCCGTTCCGCTGGAGGACTACGACTACGGTCCGTACAACCAGTAAGTAGATCGAAACCGAAGGGCGGCACCCCGAAGCCGGGGTGCCGCCCTTCGGCGTACGCGCTACCGGCCCGCCAGCTCCCAGACGGCGAGCATCAGGCCGGCGCTCGCCGTCAGCGCGGCGATGCTGGTGAGCGGCCAGCGGCCGCGCTCCAGGGCGTCGAGCCGGGACTCCATGTCGGCGAGCTGCTTGTCGGTCTGGTCACTGCGCTGCACGAGGAGTGCGAGCGAGCCGTCGACCCGGGCGAAGCCCGCCTCCAGCGTGCCGCGGAGCCGTTCCAGTTCGACGGCGACGGTGACCGGGTCGTGCTGTTCAGGCTCGGTCATCGGCCGCTCCCTGGGTGGTGCGCAGCCATGCGGGGAGCAGGTTCTGCACGGCGGGCACCGCCATCACCCGGGTGAGGGCGCCGGCGGCGGCGAGCGCCCCGGCGACCCAGGGGAGGGTGGCCGGGAGGCCGGAGGCGTCGACGACCGCGGGGAGCACGACGGCGAGGGCGACGGCGGACTGCAGGACGGTACGGGCGGTGCGCTTGGCGGCTTCGGACATGGGGGCTCCTTGCTTCGGGGTACGGGACTACTTCGTGTACGGGACCTTGAGCGCGTTCCAGGACGTGGCGCCCGGCCAGCCGTCGGCGTCGGAGCCGCTGAAGCCGAGCTTGCGCTGCCACTTCGCGTAGCTGCGCCGGTCCGCCTCGCCCCATCGGGGGGACGGGCCGACGGTGTACGCGGAGCAGCCCTCGGCGACCAGCCGGCGGCCCATCGCGGTGACGATCGGGGAGCTGGGGTTCGTCTTGAAGAACGAGGTGCCGGGGAACGGCTGGTAGCGCGGGGCGGCCGGCTGCTGCGCGGCCGGGGACTGCTTGGTGGGGGCTGCGGCGAGCCGCTTCTGGACCCGGTCCCGCATCCCCGGCATGGCGAACCCCTTGGGGTCGCTCTTCCAGTCGGACCACTCCAGGTGTCCGATGACGGACTTGGCGCCCCAGCCGTGGGCCCGGCAGATCGCGGCGGACGCCCGCTCGATGGCGTCCAGCTGGGCGGCCGGCCAGGGGTCGGTGCCGTTGCCGAGGTTGACGCACTCGAAGCCGTAGAACCGGGCGTTGCCGTCGACGGCGCCGGAGCTGCCCTGGTGCTCGCGCGGGGCGGGCGGCCGGTCGCCGTAGGTCTCGGTGATCACGGCCTGGAGGACCGAGGGATCGCCGCCGCCCGCGTGGTTGGCGCGGCCGTTGCCGACGAGGTGGACGGTGCCGTCCTTGGCGATCACGCCGTGGCAGAGCGGGCCGGGCAGACCGTCGTAGCCGTTGTAGCAGAGCTCGACGGACGAGGCGGTGCCGCTGGAGACGGTGTGGTGGATCATCACCCCGTTCACGGGGCCCCAGGCGCCGGCCTGGTTGCGGTTGTGGGTGCGCCAGCCGTCGTGCTCGACGACGGTGACGCCCTCGGCGCGGAGCGCGGCGAGGAGCTGATCGGCGGACAGGGGGGCTGCCATCTGTGTCCTCCAGGCATGAGAAAACCCCGGCCGGTTCGGCACGGGGCGGGCATACGGGGGCGGGTGTGGGTCTACGACTCCGGGGCAGGGGCGGGGGCCCATGTGGTGCAGAGCGCGGCGTAGGCGGCCCGGCGGGACTCGAAGTCGGCGAGGGCGGCGGCGACGGCCTGCTGGACGGCGGTCGGGTCGGGGACGACGGCGACCCCGTCCTTGGCGTGGACGATGATCAGGCCGGAGCCGCGCAGGAAGGCGTCGCCCGTGCCCTTCTCGGTGAGCTCGGCGGTGACGTACACCGACGGGTACTGACCGGTGACCGGGTCGAGCTCCAGGGTGTAGCCGAGGCTGTTGTCGTAGACGCGGACGTTGAGGGTGTGGCCGCCCTCGGTGACGACGGCGCGGCCGGCGTAGTCGATGGCCACGCCCCAGGGCTGGGTGGGGTCGATGTTCATGGGGTACTCCTCGTACTCCTCGTGCGGATCCTGCGGATCGTGCCGCTCGGAGGGCGGATCAGGTCTGGGCGCCGTGGATGAGGACGGGCTGGGCGTAGACCGTGCCGCCGCTGGCCATGGCCTGGATCTCGATGTTCATGGTCTGGCCGAACCTGGTCTTCATGTCGCCGGGCAGCAGGCCGAGGTGGTCGTAGGTGGTGCCCGCGGTGACCGTGGGACCGAACTGGACGTTGTCGACGAGCACCCGCACCTGGCCGGTCGCGCCCGTCGACGCCGCCGTGTTGATGGCGAGCCGCATCTTCGGCTGCCAGATGGGGTTGGAGCACCGGGCGATGGTCGTGAAGGCGGCCGCGGTGGTGGATGGCCACTTGGCCGGCTCGCTCGGCAGCGGCGGCATCAGCTGCAGCCAAGGCCGGGCGAGACCGCCGGTCATGATGTCGTCCGCGAAGATCTCGTGGTTGTAGCCGTCGAAGATCCGGAACAGCGGCCGGGTGATGGTGACGCTGCCGGACTGCGTGGCGGGGCGGAACTCGTTGACCGCGGGACGGGTGTTGACGGCGGTGGACAGCGCCTTCAGCCGACGTTCCATCTGGTTGAGCCGGTCGATGATGTCCTCGGGCAGCTGGGGCATCAGGTCTCCTCAAGGTAGAGCTCGGCGGTGTCGGGCCGGCCGCGCTCCGGGGGAGTGACCTTGACGCCGATGATGCGGTAGCGGGCGTCGAGACCCGGCGAGAACCACTCGTCGTGGATCCGGATGCGTGCGGTGCGCCCGATGAGGGCCGGCGGGACCATCCCGCCGAGGTGGATGGTGATCGCCGGGATCACCACGGCGCCGCGGGCCTGGGCGAGCTCCGCGGTGGCCAGCGACTCCAGGGTGAGCGTGTCGGTGATCTCGTTGTGGTCCGAGGAGAGGTCGATCAGCGGCCAGCCGTCGACGAGCAGCGAGGTGTCGTACTGCTCCTTGCCGTACAGCGGCCGCGACTCGGCCGCCGCGTTGGAGTTCACCGACGCGCCGCGAGCCATGGCGGTGGTGCCGCCGCGGGTCGCGTCGTACGGGAAGGAGTACGACAGGATGACGCCCGGCCGGTCGAAGAGCAGATCGGTGGCCCCGTTGACGATCTTGGGTTCGCCGAGCCGCAGCTGCCGGACCCGCTGCCCGCTGATCGGGTCGCGGTAGACCAGGATCTGGTGCTCGAAGCCGTCCTGCATGGAGGCGATCTGGTTGAGCGCGTCCAGGTAGACGGTCTCGTCGCCCTTTCGCCACGAGACGGTGCGCATGACCTTGGCCGGCTCGTCGCCGAACGTGATCCCGAGGCGTTTGGGTTCCTGGTCCGCGGGGGCGCCGGGGTAGGTCTGGACGTCGAGCTCGTTCCACAGCCGGCGCGCGATCTCGAGCTGATGGGTCGGGGTGTCGTACGTGATGTCCGTGCGGATACGCCGGCGGCCCGCGTACGAGTCGAAGGTGGCGGCCTGGATGCCGAGGGTCAGCACCCCGCGGCCGCTGGACTGCAGGGTGGTCGTCCACACGATGCCGCCCCACCACAGGTCCCCGCCGCGCTCCAGATAGACCGAGGTGCGGCCTTCCCGGACCTGCTTGACCCGCTCGGCGATGGCCTTGTTGGGGATGGGGATGGTGCCGGAGAGAGAGCCGGCCTTGCCGATGTAGTCGTCGAAGGAGACGTCCCGCAGGGGCAGGATGTCCAGGGTCTGGTCGGTGAGCAGATCGCAGAAGATCGCCCGGTAAGGCGTGTCGAGACTCATACGGGGGACCTCACGGGAGGATGTAGGTGGCGCTGATGCGGACGTTGCGGCCGGCGAGGAGCGCGCCGTTCGAGGACCAGGTGCGCAGCTCGACCAGACCCGAGGTGGCCACGGTCGCCGCGCCGCTGCCGTAGCCGTCGCAGGCGGTGGCTTCGACGCTGATGGCCGGGCGCCAGCCCGCGGGCAGGGTGCACAGCGGCTCGTCGTTGATGTTGCCGGCGCTGTTGGCGTCGACCTGGGCGCCGGTGCGCGTGACGGTGACGGTCATGGTGCACAGGCCGCTCTTGGTCCGGCGGCCGTAGAACGAGACCACGGACCAGTTGGCGAGCGCGGTCACGCCCGTGGTGGTGGCCTCGTTCTCCACCGGCGGCTGGTAGTTGACCCAGGAGGTCCCGTTCCAGCGCTGGAGGCTCCCGGAGTTGTCGCGGAACTGACCGGTGTAGCTGCCCGCGGACACCATGCCGCTGGGGGCGATGCCGCCGATCTCCTTGGGGTAGGCGACCCAGGCGGTGCCGTCCCAGCGCTGGAGGTAGTGGGCGTTGTCGTTGTCCTGGTACTGGCCCGGGTAGGAGCCGGCCACACCGGCGTTGTTGTAGACGGGCAGGATGCCGCCGGCCGCGACGGTCGTGGTGCGCAGGTCGGTGACCGTGCCGGAGGTCGTCCATTCGATGCCGCCGGTGCCGGCCGAGGCCCCGGCCTTCACCTTGACGCTGAACAGCACCAGCGAGCGGGCCGGGGCCCCGGGCGCCACCGGAACGGCCTTCGCCTCGCCCTTCACGATCTCGACGACGGCGTCGTACTTGCCCTGGAGGTCGGCGTCGTTGTCGTACACGCGCAGGACGACGAGGTCGATGCGCGGGTTGAGCGGGTCTCCGTCACCGAAGGTGATGGTCATGTCCTGGTCGAGGGCGACGGGGTAGGCGCCGTCGGAGTTGCCGCCCTGGACGACGGCCTTGCCGGCGTAGACGGTGGCCGTCATCGGGCCGGCGCTGCTCATCCACAGGCCGCCGACCCGGAACTTGCCGTCGAACGTTCCGGGCAGGATGCCGGACCGCACGCCGAGCGGGTTGACGGGGGTGGTGGCGCCGATGTTGGTGATGCGGGTGTTCTGGCGTGTCTGCCCAGTGGGCAGCAGCCAGCCGGAGCGTACGGGCATGGGATCTCCTGGCGAGAAGAAACGTCGGGGCGGTCGCCTGACGGACCGTGGCTCAGTGCTGCGGAACGACCTGGAGGAAGGTGTTGTTGAACCAGGCCTGCAGGGCGCTGTTGGTGGTCCTGTAGTAGGCGGTGACCGTGTAGGTGGCGCCCGCCGTCAGGGTGTGCAGACGCTGGGTGGTGGAGACGGAGATGTTGCCGGGGGACTGGCAGACCACCGCGAGCGAGTCGCTGGTGTCGCGTTGGACGGTCGTGCCCTGCATGACCCTCACGCTCATGAAGCCGGCACCGGAACCGGTGCCGACCAGCTGGATCCGCGTCCCGAAGGTGAGGATGGCCTGCCGTGAGCCCGGGGCGACGAAGGTGACGGACAGCGCGGCCCGGTCGGTCAGCGTGCTCACCCAGGTCGTCGAGGTGGTGTAGCTGGCGGTCAGCGTGTCGTTGAAGTACGGACCCGGGAAGGCCGGGGCCCATGCCGAGCCGGTCCAGCGCTCGAGCCGGCCGCCCACGCCGTCCCGGTACTGGCCGGTGTACGTGCCCTGGGCGGAGGCGCTGACGGAGTTCGGGACGACGCCGCCGATGGCCTGCGGGTACGCCACCCACTTGCCGCCGTCCCAGCGCTGGAGCTGGCTGTCCGGGGTGTCCTGGTACTGGCCGGGGTAGGCGCCCGGCTGGATCGGACCCTCGACCGGGAGGATGCCGCCGACGGAGGAGACGGTGGTGCGCCGGTCCTTGAGGGCGGTGGCCCACGGGATGCCGCCGTTGCCCGCGCTGGCGCCGGCCGGGACGGTCACCTCGTAGAGCGGCAGGCTGCGCGCCGGCACCGGCTGGGCCTTCGGAGACTGCTCCGGGAAGCCCTGGACGATCTCGATGACGGCCTCGTTGCGGGTGCCCTCGTAGAGCTTGTCGTAGATCCGCAGCACGACGAGGTCGACCCGGTTGTACAGGGCGTCGCCGGGGGCGAAGGTGACGGTCTCGGAGGCCGGCAGGGTCACCGGGTAGGCGCCCTGGGAGATGTCGCCCTGGATGACGGCCCGGCCCTCGGCGACCGTCGCCGACATGGCGGACGCGTTCGTCATCCAGAAGCCGGACAGTCGGTACTTGCCGTCGTACGAGCCGGGCAGGATGCCGGAGCGGACCTGGACGGGGTTGAGCGGGTTGGTGGCGCCGATCTGGGTGAGCCGGGTGTCCTCGCGGGTCTGGCCGGTCTCGGCGACCCAGCTGCTGCGCAGGTTCATGGGGTTTCTCCGTTCGAAGGGTCGGTGGGCTGACGAGTGGTCAGGACTTGATCCACTCGGCGGTCAGGGTGCAGGCGTAGCCGGAGCCGCCGAGCGTCTTGATCGCCGCGGTGTGGCTCTGGTAGCCGGCCAGCTGGAGCGTGTTGCCGGCGGTGAGCTTGATCAGGCCCTGGCCGCCGACCGTGATGGCGCTGTTGCCCGCGGGGATCAGCCAGGTCATGCGCTGCACGCCGGAACCGTTGAGCAGGACGCGGGCGCCCCGGGTGCCGGTCTGGGCGTCGTTCGACCAGACGGCGTGTGCGGCGATCCGCCACCAGCCGGTGCGCGGCACGACGAAGGTGTCGGTCCCGTTCCAGCCGGCGGCGCTGTCGGCGTCGACGGTCGGCATGGTGATCACGGTCCAGGCGTTGGGCGGGATGCTCTGCTGCTGGGCCGTCAGGGTCTGCGAGACGCTGAGCAGGAGGGACGATCTGCCTTCCACGTACTGCCAGGCAGTGCCGTCCCAGCGCTGCAGGATCCCGCTGTTGTCCCGGTACTGGCCGGTGTAGCTGCCGGTCGAGACCAGGGAGCCGGGGGCGATCCCGCCGGTCGCCTTGGGGTACGAGACCCAGGTCGTGCCGTCCCAGCGCTGGAGCACCCCGGCCGCGTCCCGGTACTGGCCGATGTACGCCCCCTTGAAGCCGCTGGTCGGCAGGATGCCGCCGAGCGCCACCACCGGCCAGTGCTGCTGGGTGACTCCGCCGTTGGCCCAGGCGATGCCACCGGTGCCGGCGGAGGTGCCCTTCGGGACGCGGATCGTGTACAGCGGGATGGTGCTGCCCGGGCCGGGCGCCGGCGTCACGGGGGTGGCCTGTGGGGTGCCCTTGACGAGCCGTACGACGGCCTCGGTGGCGCCCGTACGGTCGTAGGTGTCGTCGACGACGGCGAGTTCGATCAGGTCGATCCGGTCGTACTGCGGATCACCGTCGGTGATCGTGATGATCTCCGGGGTCGTGACGGCCACCAGGTAGGCACCCTGGGCGGTGTCGTTGCCCTGCACGACGGCCCGGCCGGTGCCGATCGTGCATTGCATGGGGGCCGTGCCGGTCAGGAGCAGGCCGCCTGGCAGAACGCCCGGCCGGGAACGGAGCGGGGTCTCCTCGGGACTCTGGCCGCTGGGGGTGAGCAGGGCGGAGAGGGCGAGGCGGGTGTCCTCGCGGGTCTGGCCGATGGACTGGAGCCAGGCTGCCCGTACGGTCATGGGTTCACCTCTTCGTAGGGAGGAGTGGATCCGTCAGGAGCGGAAGGGGGCTCGGTCACCACTCGGCGCTGCGCCAGCGGACCGTCATGAGTGCTTCCGGGGTCGCCTCGTCGGGCCGGAACGACAGCTCCGTACGGCCCGGTTCGAGCAGGAACAGCTCCTCCGGGCTGGAGTCCGCCATGGCGGTGTGGCGGCGGGACGCGGTGTTGTTGAGCATGACCGTGCCGTTGGCGGTGTCGACGACCAGTTCGTCGCCGGCGGCCAGGTCGATCGCGTACCGCAGTCGGCGCTTGCTGACCCGCTCGGTGACGGTCGGCATGGAGCAGGGGCCGCGGAAGGTGATCACCGGGTGGGTGGCGGCGGAGCCGGCGTTCTCGGCGATGGCGTCGCCGGTGCTCGTCGCCTGGCCCCAGTCGAGCGGCCAGGTCAGCGGCCAGGTGAGACCCGACTCGGGCTGCGGGGCCGTGGTGGTGGCGAGCTGCTCGTCGACGACGTAGCGGCGTGGATCGGCCGCCAGCCACTGGATGGACATCTTGGAGGTGCCCTGGGTGGCGAAGCCCTGGTCGGCGGGAATCACGCGCTGGGCGATCCGCGCGCGTACGGCGAGCAGTTCGCCGTGCAGCTGTACGGTCAGCCAGCGCTCCTCGTCGAGCAGGGCGAGTGCCTGGCGCAGGGCACGGATGGCCTCGGGCGCCGCGTTGTACTCCGGCATCAGCACGATCGTTCCGCCGACCTTGCGCGGCTTGGCGTACCGGGAGCCCGGCCAGGCGCCGTGCGAGGTGGGGCGCTCGGCGTCGGAGGAGTCGTACTCGGGCAGGTCCTCCCAGCCGGTGAGGCCGGAGCGGTCGACGGCGAACGGGGTGCCGGGGCCGATGAGAAGCCCGGCCCACTGGATCTGCCCGTCCTGGGTGATCAGCGAGCCGGGCGCGACGTCGGCGGTGTAACCGTTTCCGGTGGCGTATGCGGTTGTGGTCTCGGCCATGGGGGCCGTCACCTCGCTTCTGATGGGGTGTCAGTGGTGGGCGGTCGCGAGGAACAGCAGATCCTCGGCGGTCGACCGGGGACCGGCACCGGGCTGCTCGTGGAACTCCCGTATGCGGTGCGGCGGTCGGGGTGCCTCGGTGAGGGCCGGGACGCGACGGTTCTCGAGCACGGTGAGCGGGTCGATGCGGGGGGCGTCGGCGGCGCCGGGGAAGACGACACCGCCCTCGGCGAGCATCGGGATCTTGTCGATGTCGACGCCGAACTTCTTGCCGAGGATGTTGACGCTGAGCTTGTTGAGCCCGTCGATGATCCAGTTGGCGAAGGCGATGAGGCCGTTGATCGGCCCCTTGACGACGCCGAGGACGGCGCTCAGAGCGCCCTTGATGAGGTCGCCCATGCCGCGCAGGGCCTTGCTCACCGCGTCCTTGGCGGTGCGGAAGAACCCGGGGAACTTGTCGGTGATGAACGACAGGATCGGTTTGACGGCGTTCTTGATCCCGCCGAAGGCCCGGGAGGCGATCCCGCGCAGTGCGGTGGAGGCGGAGGAGACGGCGGTACGGACCTTGGAGATCCCGCCGATGGCGGAGCCGATGACCTTCAGGGCCGTGGTGAACAGGGTCAGATAGGCCTTGAAGTAGGTTCCGACGGCCTTGCCGAGCGCCTTCATGATCGGCTGGAGGAACTTCCAGACCGCCTGGAAGCCCTTCAGCGCCGCCTGGAAGACCTGCTTCATGATCTTCTGGCCGGTCTTGGTTTGCATCGCGTACTCGATGAGCCAGGCGGCGACGGGTACGAGGATGCCGACGAGGAAGCCGATCGGGTTGGCCCGCATGGCGACGTTGATGCCGGTCATGGCGACCGAGGCGACCGTCATGACGACGCCGTACGTCTCCATCAGCTTGGTGATGACGTCGGTGATCGGCAGCAGCGGCGCCAGGATCGACAGGATGCCGCCGATCGCGGGGCCGAACTTCGCGGCGGCGGTACGCGCCTTGCCGGCGGCGGCGCCGAGCTTCTTGACGCCGGCGTCGGCCTTGGACCGCTGGATCTTGCGGACGGAGGTCGCGACGCCGGCGGCGGTGGTGCCGAGGGTGCGCACGGAGGTGCCGGCGGTACGCAGACCGGTGGCGAACCCGGCCACGCCGCCGGTCGCCCGCTGGACGTCCTGCTTGAGCCGCTTGAGCGAGTCGCCCGCCTGGCCGGCGCCCTGCCGCAGGGAGTCCATCACCGGAGTGACCGCCCTGAACCGCGGCATGGCGACTACCGCGGCACTCATCCGCGCGCCTTCGCCAGGTACATCAGCGCGTCCGCCGTCGACTGCGGGTCACTGCCCCGGGCCGCGTGGTAGTGCTCGATGTGCAGCCCGGCGCCCTTGCCGCCGCCGCCCTGGGCGTGCGCCGCCATGCGGGCGCGGCGGGCGGTGACGGCGAGCAGCCGGTCCAGCTTGGAGAGCGGGAGGACGGCCTCGGCCTCACCGGCCTCGGCGAGGATCGCCGGGACACCGCCGTGGCGGGGCATGACGACACCACCGGTGGCGAGCATGGGGATGGTCGGGATGTTGACGCCGAAGGTCTTGCCGCCGACGAGCGGCACCCAGCCGGGGACACTGACCTTGACCCCGTTGACGGCGCGGATCATCCGGTTGATCAGCCCGATGACGGCGTTGATCGGGCCCGACACACCGCTCTTGATGCCCTCGAAGGCCCGGGACGCGATGTCCTTGAGGCCGTTCCAGATGGAGGACATCTTGTCCTTGACGGCCCGGAAGGCGTTCGGGATCGCGGTCTTGATCCAGTTCACCACCGGCGTGATGACGGCCTTGATGCCGTTCCAGACGGTTCTGATGACCGTCCTGATCGCGTTCATGACCGTGGTGATGACCGTCTTCCAGATCTTCACGTAGGTCTTGATGACGGTGGCGACGGCCTTGACGACGGTGGAGATGGCCTTCTTGATGCCGTTCCAGACCGTCTTGATCAGCTGACCGGCCTTCTTCATGATCGGGCCGACGGCCTTCATGACCGAACTGATCACGGTCTTGATGGCGTCGAAGGCCTTCTTCAGGATCTTCTGCATCGTCTTCGACTGCAGAGCCATGTCGACGATCTTCTCGATCAGCGGCATGAAGAGTTCGATGAGGCGGGCGAGGAAGTTGCCCTTCATCGACTTGTTGAGCTTGTCCTGGCCCTTGGCGGCCTTGCCGGCACCGGACTCGTACTTGCCGAGCTTCTTCCCGGCGGACTCGGCGGTCCTGCCCGCCTTCGCCATGGACTTCTCGGCCTGGTCCGAGGCCGTCTTGAGGTTCTTGAGCTGGGTGTTGGAGCCCTGGGCGTTGGTCTTGAGGGTCTTGAGCTGACCGGACGCGGACTTGCCGGCGTCGCCGACCTTCTTGACCGAGGTTCCGGCGCCGGATGCCTGCGTCTTGAGGGTGCGCAGGGCGTCGGATGCCTTCCTCGTGGAGCTGGTGAGAGACACGGGTTACCTCCTTTCGTGGGGGTGGGGGTCAGAGCGCGGCGGCGGTTTCCTGGGCCTTGAGCTTGAGGGTGTTGAACGCCTGGGCCACGTCCGCGCCCGCGTTGGCGAGCCGTTCGGCGGCCCGGGCGGCCGACGAGAGGCTGCCGGCCTTGGGGAGATTCCTCGGGTTGAAGTGCCGCTGGGCGCTGGCGAGTTTGCCGGTCGCCGTGGCGACTTCCTTGATTTTGGTGGGGTTGGCGCTGGCCATGGCCGCGTTGAGCTTTTCGAGCTTGCGGGGGTCCGGCACCTTCTTGGGGTCGTAGTCCTTTACGGCCTCGACGAGCTTGACGGCCCCCTGGGCGACCTTGTCGATCTTCTCGGGGTTGGAGGCCGTGACGGCGTCGTTGATCTTCTGGACACCGCCCGCCGTCTTGGTCATCGAGCGAGCGCTCGGGAACTTGGCGACGGCCTTGTTGAAGTTGATGATCCGCCGGTTGATGTCGCCGAGCGCCCGCTTCAGGGGCTCCAGCGTCGCCGGGTCCGGCGGGTTGGCGAGGGTGCCGCCGCCGGCGGCGGCCTCCCGCCTGGTGACGTGGTCTCGGGTCTGGATGCCGAACCCGGTGCCCTCGTCGTTGCGGGCGATGATCCTGTCGCGGCGGAAGATGAATGCCTGGACGGCTCGGCTGATCTTGAGTGCCTGAGCCTGGAACGTGAGGATCAGGGCGCCGATCGCCAAGGGGACGAGGATGCCCGCGATGGCCGCTGCGAGGTACTCGCCCTTGTTCTCGTTGCCCTCGTGGAATTTCTCGACCGCAGCGCCGAGACCCTCCAGCCCGGCAGCCTCGAGAAGCTCGGACGACTTCTCCTTGTGGAGCTCGTCGTACATCTCCTTGAACCGCTCGATGAACTTCTCGGGCAGCTGTTGCTTGAGGAACCCTTCGGTGACCACCTTGGGCTCTGTGCCGATCAACTCGCTCTTGAGGCCCTCGAGCTTCTTGAGGATCTCCGCGTTCGTTGGTTCTGCCATGGGTTGCTCCGCTTCCGGCCGGTGACGGCCATGCGCCGAAAAGCCCCTGCCGGCATGGAACTTCGGCAGGGGCTCTTGCGTGGGGGCTGGCGGGCGGCTAGGCGTCGTCGTCCCGGCGGGAGCCGCGTCGCACCGTCGCGAGGGCGTCGTTCCAGCCCGCCGTGTACGCGAGGGTCTCGCAGCGGCTGACCTCGGCGTACAGCGTGCCGAGCAGCGCTCTCTTGTCGAGGGCGACGGGTCCGTCGAGAAGCCGGCGAAGGCGGTCGTGGAGCGGGATGTGCGGTCGCGATGCCTCGGCCTGCTCAGTCATGGACGCCTGCCTTCCGTTGCTTGCCCTTGCGTGCGTGGCGGCGCCGCGGAGTGAGGAGCGGGGGCACCACGTGTTCGAACTTCTGTGCGAATAGAGTTTGGAACACCTGTTCGGTGTTTGTCGAGCGCGAAACGCCTGACGATCCGTCTGCGAGCACAATCACAGCCGGGGTTGGACTGGATCCGAAGGTCTCCGTACGACCGGGTACGCTGGATCCACGTTCCCTGGACCGACCAATTCGGGGAGCCAAGGGTGTCGGGGGCGCGAGGGGACCCTGGGGGGCTGGAAGGCAGTGCTTACGCATGGACAGGGAGCCGGGCGCCAGACGCCGCGCGCAGACCATCGACTGGCTCGAGATGAATCCCGATCTGCCTCATCTGTTCGCGCGACTGTCCGAACTGGTCCACGTCGCCGGATACGCACCTGAGGACCTGGTGGTGATCTCCCGCGCCGAGATCGACCGGCGCGAGACGGCCGCCTTCACCGCCGGATGGGCCGAGGCCGTGTCGGAGGAACTCCCGCGAATACGCCGCGAGTACGAGAAGCGTGTCGCGGACGCCTACGCGCAGGGTCAACGTGACGCGCGTGGAATCCGCCGCCCCCAGCGGCGCGCGGAGGGGGGCGAGGACGGTGCGCGGGTCATCCCGCTGCCGTTCGCACGGTTCCTCGAACCGCCGGCCGTGGTGCTCCAGGCCGAGGAGCGAATACGCGGGGAGCGTCAGCTCCTCGAACAGCGGCCGGAGCCCGAACCGGGGCCCGATCCCGCTCCCGATCCGTATCCCGTACCGCGCCCCGACGCGGACCCGGAGCTTCAGCACGCGACCGCGCCGCCGGGCGACGAGGCGGCCTCGCGCCCTCGGGCCGACGAGCCCGCCCTCGAACAGAACGTGTCGCCGACCGCCCTGCCGACCGCCCAGGAGACCCGGACGCGCCGAACCCCGCAGCCGGTGCGGAAGGTCGTCCGCGGCAAGGGCGGGCGCCCGATCGTGCCGCCGCTCGGCGTTCCCGTACAGCACGGCTCCGGCGGCGACCGCCGGAGCACCGGGGCCGGTGAACCGGACTCGCGCGCGCAGGGGCGCCGGCTTTCGGAGCGGGCCAGGGCCCTGGAGGAGGAGTTCGTCGACCGAGCACAGGAAGCGCCCCCGGAGCCCGCTCCCTGACGGGAACGGGCTCCGGGGGCTGCAAGGGCATCAGCCGAAGAACCGGGCGAGGGCTCCGGGGGAGACCCCTTCGCCGGCGCCCGCCTCCGTCGGGTCCCCGTCCTGCTCCTCGCCGTCCTCGTCCGTGACACCTGGACGGGGAACGGGCTTCGGCGGCTCGGGTGTGTCGTCGTCCTCGCTGCTGTTGACGCACTGGAACATCCAGTTGGCGACGGCCAGATGGTCCACCGCCGCCGCGAGGAGATGGTCGGAGATCGACCACTCCGCGGCCTCCCCGTGGATCTCGCGCTGGACGGCGCTGTCCGCGGGCAGGTGCTTGATCAGCGTCATCACGCGCCGGCTGGAGAGTTCACCCCGGTGCCAGTCGAGGAGATCGGTGCCGTAATAGCGGAGGAGATCCGCCTCAAGGGCCTCGGCGTGTTCGTCGACGAACTCGACGAGGCTCAGTCTTCCCCCAGGCCGAGCCCGGTCTCCTTGCCGTAGGCCTCCAGGATGGCGGCGATGTCCTGCATGGTGATGTCGTGCTGCTCGAAGCGAGCGAACTGCTTCTCACCCATCAGGAGCGCGAGCAGGCCGTCCACGTCGTTGTCGTCGAGCTTGCGCAGTGCCTTGGCGGTCGCGCGGCTCAGTTCGGTCGGGAGGGTGTAGCTCTCGCCGTCCAGTTCGAAGGACCAGCTGTTGCCGGTGGCCTCCAGGCGCTGGGCGCGAGCGGCGTTGACGTCGAAACGGGCCATGGTGATGCGTACTCCTTGTTCGAGTGAGTGAAGAGGAGAGGGGCCGGGGCGGGACGGCGGTCCGCCGTCCCGTTCCGTAAGGGACGGGCCCCCGCCGGGAACCGGCAGACAATCAGGAGATAGACGTGATCCAGCAGGAGTCGCGACTGCGTGTCGCCGACAA
>NZ_JBEYYW010000026.1:0-115624 GCF_040645695.1 Streptomyces sp. NPDC046712
TCGACAACACCCTCAAGAACAACGGCACCACCGCACTCGACATCCACGCCACCACCGCCCACGGCAACATCACCGCCCGCAGCCTCTGACCCGCCGCCGCGGCACACCAGCCACGCACGCGACCGCTAGACGCTCAGCGCGGCCAGGCCCAGCAGCGTCGGGGCGAGTTCGGTCAGGGTGCGGTGTTCGAGGAGGGCCCCGCCGACCAAGCTGTCGGCGTGAGCCGGGTCAGGGTGACAGGCGCTCCACGCGCCACTCGTCGCCCGAGTCCACCCGTACGTACCGCAGCCGGTCGTGCAGTCGGTTCTCGTGCCCCTGCCAGAACTCCACCGTCTCCGGTACGACCCGGAAACCGCCCCACTCCGGCGGCACCGGTACCTGCTCGTCGTCCGGGTAGCGCGCGGCCAGCTCCTCGTACCGGGCGAGGAGCTCCTCGCGCGACTCGATCACCGAGGACTGGTGGCTGGCCCAGGCGCCCAGCTGGGAGCCGTGCGGGCGGGTGCGGAAGTACCCGACGGTCTCCTCCCGGCCGGTGCGGACCGCCCGGCCGGTGACGATGACCTGGCGGGCCAGCGGGTGCCAGGGGAAGAGGAGCGAGATGTACGGGTTGGCCGCCAGCTCGCCGCCCTTGCGGGAGTTGTAGTTGGTGTAGAAGACGAAGCCGGCCTCGTCGTAGTGCTTCAGGAGCACCGTGCGGGAGGAGGGGCGGCCGTCGGGGGTCGCGGTCGAGACGACCATCGCGTTCGGCTCGTGGATCGCCGGGTTCGTGGCGGTCTCCTTGAACCAGCGCGTGAACTGTTCGATCGGTTCGGGGGCGAGGTCGGCCACAGTCAGCTCCGTGGTGCGGTACTGCTCGCGCATGTCGGCGGGATCGAGAGCGTCAGTCACAGGGGCCATCCTGCCGCAGAGACGCAGTCTGCCCGGCGCAGCGGCCCGCTAACCCTTCCTCGCCGGATCGGCGCAGTGTGCCGGATGTCACGCTTCCCCGCATCATCGGAACCGTACAGACTCTTTCGCTGGATAGCTGTTCATCCCTGCCAACCACAACCCCCGGATGATTGATCATCGATAGAGGAGCCGCCTGATGTCCGACTTCGTACCCGGACTCGAGGGAGTCGTCGCGTTCGAAACGGAGATCGCCGAACCGGACAAGGAGGGCGGCGCTCTTCGGTACCGCGGCGTCGACATCGAGGATCTGGTCGGCCACGTCTCGTTCGGCAACGTGTGGGGCCTGCTCGTCGACGGCGCGTTCGACCCCGGTCTGCCGCCGGCCGAGCCGTTCCCGATCCCGGTGCACTCCGGTGACATCCGCGTCGACGTCCAGTCCGCGCTCGCCATGCTCGCCCCGGTCTGGGGCCTCAAACCGCTCCTGGACATCTCCGCCGAGCAGGCCCGCGACGACCTCGCCCGGGCCGCCGTCATGGCCCTGTCGTACGTCGCCCAGTCGGCGCGCGGCCAGGGTCTGCCGATGGTGCCGCAGAGCGAGATCGACAAGGCGAAGTCGGTCGTCGAGCGGTTCATGATCCGCTGGCGCGGCGAGCCCGACCCGAAGCACGTCAAGGCCGTCGACGCCTACTGGACCTCGGCCGCCGAGCACGGCATGAACGCCTCCACGTTCACCGCGCGCGTCATCGCCTCGACCGGCGCGGACGTGGCCGCGGCCCTGTCCGGTGCCGTGGGCGCCATGTCCGGCCCCCTGCACGGCGGTGCCCCGTCCCGCGTCCTCGGCATGATCGAGGAGATCGAGCGGACCGGTGACGCCACCGCGTACGTCAAGCAGGCCCTCGACAAGGGCGAGCGTCTGATGGGCTTCGGCCACCGCGTCTACCGCGCCGAGGACCCGCGGGCCCGCGTCCTGCGCCGCACGGCCAAGGAGCTCGCCGCGCCGCGCTTCGAGGTCGCGGAGGCGCTGGAGAAGGCCGCCCTGGAGGAGCTGCACAACCGCCGCCCCGACCGCGTCCTCGCGACGAACGTCGAGTTCTGGGCGGCGATCGTGCTGGACTTCGCCGAGGTTCCGGCGCACATGTTCACGTCGATGTTCAGCTGCGCCCGTACGGCCGGCTGGTCGGCGCACATCCTGGAGCAGAAGCGCACGGGACGCCTGGTGCGGCCCTCGGCGCGGTACATCGGCCCCGGCCGGCGCGACCCGCAGGAGATCGCGGGCTACGCCGACCTGGCGGCGTTCGCGGGCTGACTCAGCCCGCTGCGGTGAGCTGGCGCTCCTCCGCGAGCAGCAGGTCCGCGTGGTGGCGGGCCGCGGCGAGCGGGTGGGCGCGCAGCTTGCCCTTGAGTTCGTTGCGGCCGTACTCGGCGAACAGCGGGTTCGCCGGGTCGGTCGTGATCCCGGGCGCCGTCGAGGCGTACGGGAACGGCAGCGGAGCGATCCGGGCGTCGAGCCGCGGGTTGTAGAAGAACGGGACGGAGTAGCGCTCCGTCGCCCCGGGCGGGGAGACCACCCGGTGGTTGGTGGCGAGCAGATAGCCGTTCGTCGCCACTTCGAGGAGTTCGCCGAGGTTGACGACGAACGCGCCGGGCAGCGGCGGTACGTCGTGGAAGGCGCCGTCCTCGCGCTCGACCTGGAGGCCGCCGACGTGGTCCTGCAGGAGCAGGGTCAGGAAGCCGTAGTCCTTGTGGGCGCCCACGCCCTGGTCGGCGCCGTCGCCCGCGCTTCCCGGATAGCGCACCAGCTTGAGGTGCGGGTGGGCGCGGTCGCCGAAGACGTCGTCGTAGAAGTCGGCGGGCGCGCCGATCGAGGCGAGCAGCTCGTGCAGCAGCCGCTCGGCGACCGCGCTGAGGCGCTCGACCCAGTTCAGGGCGGCCAGGCGCAGCTCGGGGAGGGCGGCGGGCCACTGGTTCGGTCCCTGGAGCCACCAGTACGGCGCCTCGCCGGGGCCGGGGACGTGCGCGGGGCGCTCGGCGCCGATGTCGAGCTGGTCGCGCCAGTCGCGGGAGCCGCCGGTGCGTTCGTCGCCGATCCGGGTGTAGCCACGGAAGTGCGGCGAGTTGGTGGTGTCGAGGGCGATCCGGTCGGCCTCGGGCAGTGCGAAGAAGGCCCGCATGGCGGAGGTGAGCGCCCGGGTCTCCGCCTCGGTGATGCCGTGCCCGACGAGCTGGAAGAAGCCGACGTCGTGGGCGGCGCTGTGGAGCTGCGCGTGGAGGAGTCGCCGGTCCTGGGGGCCGCGGTCGGCGGCGGCGAGGTCGACGATGGGGAGCTGCGAGGGGTACGAGGTGTGCGTCATGGTGTGCGTCCGCGGGGTGTACGGGAGCCCGGGCTCGCCGCCAGGGGTGGGGCGGGGGCGCGGGTGCCTGAAGTGAGGGTGGGCTTCGAGGTCAGGCGGAGCGCCGACAGCCCATGCTCGTGACGCGGAGGAAGTCCACGTGGCGGCGGCGTACGAGCGAAAGCATGCGACCAGAGTACTGCGAGGCGCGCGGGATGGATGTGGCGCCGGTCACAACGGGCCCGGAGCCCGGCTCGTCGACCGGCTGCCGGCCCGCCTCCCGTACGCCAAGGCCGTCGGCATCCAGCCGCGCACCCTGGAGATCTGGGACCGGATGGGTCTGGCCCGCGCCGTCCTGGAGGCCTGAGCAGCGCGGGGCGGCGGAGCCACGGGCCCAACCGCGGCAGTGCTCAGCCGAGGGCCTCGTCCAGGAGCTTCGACCACTGGGCCACCACCCGTTCGCGGCGCGCCGCGTCATCGGTCAGGAGGGTGGCGAGGCCCAGCCCGCGGGCCATGTCGAGGAGGCCCTGCACCGTCTCCCGTACACCGGGGACGGACTCGTCCGCGGCGAGGAGTTCCACCGCGATGCGGTGGGACTCGCGGCCGACACGGGCCTCCAGTTCGGTGACCCGGGCGTGGAGCTGGGGCTCGTGGGCCGCGGCCACCCAGAGGTGGAGGGCCGCGCGGAAGAGCGGGCCGGTGAAGAGGCCGACCAGGGCCGCGACGGCCTCGTGGCGGTCGCGGGCCGGCAGCGCGCGCAGGGCCTGGGAGCGTTCCTCGGCGACGTACTCGACGGCCGCCGTGAACAGGTCCTCCCGGGTCGGGAAGTGGTGCTGCGCGGCGCCGCGCGACACCCCGGCGCGCTCGGCCACCGCGGAGACGGTGGAGCCCGCCCAGCCGTGTTCGGCCAGGCAGGACACCGCCGCCTCCAGGAGCCGCTGCCGGGTGGCGCGGCTCCTGTCCTGCTTCGGGCCGGTCAGAGCCGCCATTCAGGGTCCCGTCGTTCGAGGAAGGCCGTCATCCCTTCGCGCGCCTCGGCGGAGGCGAAGAGCGAGGCCGACCGCTGGACCAGGTCCTCCGCGTCGCGCTCGAAGGTCTCCAGGACTTTAGCCGTGACCAGGCGCTTCGACTCGGCCAGCCCCTGCGGGGACCCCCTGCGCAGCCCTTCCAGGATCGCGTCCAGGGACTCTTCGCCCGCGGTGACCAGGCCCATGGCGCGAGCTTCCGCGAGCCCGAACCGCTCCCCCGTCAGGTAGTACCGCTCCGCCGCCCGCTGCGCCAGCTTCGGCAGCAGCGTCAGGGAGATGACGGCGGGCGCGACCCCGATCCGTACCTCGGTCAGCGCGAAGTCCGAGCCTTCCGAGGCCACGACGATGTCGCAGGCCCCCAACAGCCCCAGGCCGCCCGCCCGCACATGGCCCCGCACGAGCCCCACGACCGGCTTCGGCAGGGACACGATCTGCCGGAGCAGCGCCACGAAGGCGTAGGGGCTGGGCGGTGCCTTCAGGTCCGCGCCGGCGCTGAACGTCGAGCCGGTGTGGGTGAGGAGCACCGCCCGTACGGCCGGGTCCTGTCCGCACTCCGCCAGCGCCTCCGCCAGCTCGGCGACCAGGGCCGCCGAGAGGGCGTTGCGGTTCTCCGGGGAGTCCAGTGTCAGGGTGGCGATGCCACGGTCGAGCTTCATTCGCGGTCCCTCAACTCTCGGCGCAGGATCTTCCCCGACGCTGCCCGCGGCACCCCGTCGATGAACTCCACACGCCTGATCTTCTTGTACGGGGCGACCTTCCCGGCCACGTACGTCATCACGTCCTCGCCGCTCAGGTCCGCCGCGCTCGGCTGACGGACGACGAACGCCTTGGGTATCTCGGCGCCGTCCTCGTCGTTCACGCCGATCACGGCCGCGTCGGCGATCCCCTCGTGGGTGAGCAGCAGCGCCTCGAGTTCGGCGGGGGCGACCTGGAAGCCCTTGTACTTGATGAGTTCCTTGACGCGGTCGACGACGAAGAGCCAGCCGTCCTCGTCGACCCGGCCGATGTCGCCGGTGTGCACCCAGCCGTCGGCGTCGATCATCGCGGCGGTGGCGTCGGGGCGGCCGAGGTAGCCCTTCATGACCTGCGGGCCCCGGATGGCGACCTCGCCCTCGGTGCCCGGCTCGGCGTCCCGCGCCGGGTCGTCGAGGGACAGGATCCGCATCTCGGTGGAGGGGAGCAGCCTGCCGACGGCGCCGGGCGGGGGGTTGACGGCGTCGAGGGGGACGACGTGGGTGCCGGGGGACAGCTCGGTCATGCCGTACGCCTGGCGGACCGGCGGCAGCTTCAGCCGGGCCGAGCACGCCTCGGCGAGGGAGGCGTCGAGCGGGGCGGCGGCGCTGACGATGTACTCCAGGGAGGACAGGTCGTAGTCGGCGACGGCCGGGTGCTTGGCGAGCGCGAGGACGATCGGCGGGGCCACGTACAGGCCGTTGATGCGGTGGTTCTGGATCGCCGCGAGGAACTGGTCGAGCTCGAAGCGGGGCAGGACGACGACGGTGGCGCCCTGCCGCAGCGGGGCGTTCATCAGTGCGGTGAGCCCGTAGATGTGGAAGAACGGCAGGACGGCGAGGATGCGGTCGCCCGGGCCCATCGGGATGAAGGGTTCGAGCTGGGCCAGGTTGGTCGCGATCGAGGTGTGCGTGAGCATCACGCCCTTGGGGACCCCGGTGGTGCCGGAGGAGTACGGCAGGGCGGCGACGTCCTCGTCGGGGTCGAACTCCACGGCCGGCTCGGGGGCGGTGGACGCCAGGAAGGACTGGAGGGAGCGGCAGTCGTCGCCCGTGTCGCAGAGGAGGATCTCCTCGATGCCGCCCGCGAGTTCGGCGGCCGCGCGGGCCGTCGCGAGCAGCGGGGAGACGGTGACGATCCAGCGGGCCGAGGAGTCGCGGAGCTGCTTGGCGAACTCCTCCGCCGTGGACAGCGGATGGACGGTGGTGACGGAAGCGCCGGCGCGGGTGGCGGCGTAGAACGCGACGGGGAACAGCACGGTGTTGGGGCTGTGCAGGGCGAGGACGTCGCCCTTGCGGACCCCGGCCTCGGCGAGGCCGGCGGCGACCCGCCGGTGGAACCCGTCGATCTGGGCGTACGTGAGCGTGAGCCCGCCGGCCCCGTCGATCAGGGCGGGGGTGTCGCCGAACTCGGCGGCCCGGCCGAGGACCGCCTCGTGGATGGGGAGGGAGACGGTCCGAACATCCGCGTACTCGCTGTGGAACACCATGCGTGGCCCCCTGGAGAGGTGGAAGGTGATCGCCAGGATCGCTGCTACGGGTGCGACTTGGGGAGACCCTGTCAGCACCCCAGAAAACAAGCAAGCATGCATGCATGGTTCTTGGCGGATCCGGGCGGTTAGCCTGCGCGCATGGTGTTCAAACGACTGTTGGGCAAGGGCGGTGCGGTCAGCGGGATTCCGCTGGAGGTCGACACCGTCATACCGGACGAGGCGGTGCAGCCGGGAGGGCTGCTGCGCGGGGAGATCGTGCTGCGGGCCCCCGACCGGGACGTGTCCGTCCGGGCGGTCGACGTGAAGCTCGTCGCCAACGCCTCGCCCGCCCTCGGCAAGAGCGCCGAGGTCGACACGGATTCGGGCGACACGTTCGCGCACTTCCGGGCAACCAGCCTTTTCACCATCGAGAAGGGCGGGGAGCGGCGCGTGCCCCTCCGGTTCCGGTTGCGGTGGGAGAGCCCGGTGTCCGAGGTGCGCGAGAAGCGACTCGAAGGCGTACGGCTGGCGCTCTACACCCTCGTCGACGCCGACGGCATCGAGGACCGGACGGACAGCGACCCCCTGCGCATCGGCGCGACGCCGCTGCACGAGGCGGTGCTCGACGCCTTCGCCGCCGCGGGGTACTCCGGCGGCAGCGCGAAGATCGACGACGACTTCATTCCGCGCACCGAGCGGCACATCCTCTACATGCGGCAGGGCTTCCGCCTCGTCGACACCCAGGCCGTGACCGGGCCGGACCGCCCGCAGCACCTGGAGGTCCACTTCCACACCAACGCCGTCGGTGCCGAGATCTACGTCCGCAAGGCCGCCCAGCACCAGAAGGACTGGTGGAAGAAGCCGCCCGCCCTGCGCTACGTGGCCGCCCACCACGAGGTCGGCCACGTGGACTTCGAGGCGCGCGTCCGGCAGTGGATCGACGAGGTCGCCGTCCTGCCCGAGAAGGCCGTCGACGACCGCGAGCGGGTTCAGTACGACTTGGGCAGCCCCAGGGAGTGGGTCGACACGTAGTTCAGGACCATCTCCCGGCTGACCGGGGCGATCCGCGCCACGCGGGAGGCCGTGACGAGCCGGGCGAGGCCGAACTCGCGGGTGAGGCCGTTGCCGCCGAGGGTGTGGACGGACTGGTCGACGGCCTTCACACAGGCCTCGCCGGCCGCGTACTTCGCCATGTTGGCGGCCTCTCCCGCGCCGATGTCGTCACCGGCGTCGTAGAGATGGGCGGCCTTCTGCATCATCAGCCGGGCCAGCTCCAGCTCGATGTGGGCCTGGGCGAGGGGGTGGGCGATGGCCTGGTGGGCGCCGATCGGGGACTTCCAGACCTGGCGCTCCTTGGCGTAGGCGACGGCCTTGTCGAGGGCGTAGCGGCCCATGCCGATCGCGAATGCGGCAGTCATGATCCGCTCGGGGTTGAGCCCGGCGAAGAGCTGGAGCAGCCCGGCGTCCTCGTCGCCGACCAGCGCATCGGCCGGTAGGTGGACGTCGTCGAGGGCGAGCTCGAACTGCTTCTCCTGGGCGGCGAGTTCCATGTCGATGGCGCGGCGGCCGAAGCCGGGGGCGTCGCGGGGCACGATGAAGAGACAGGGCTTGAGGTTGCCGGTGCGGGCGTCGGAGGTGCGGCCGACGATGAGGGTGGCGTCGGCGATGTCGACGCCGGAGACGAAGACCTTGCGCCCGTTGAGCACCCAGCCCGCCTCGGTCCTCGTGGCGGTGGTGGTGATCCGGTGGGAGTTGGAACCGGCGTCGGGCTCGGTGATGCCGAACGCCATGGTGCGGCTGCCGTCGGCGAGGCCGGGCAGCCATTCCCGCTTCTGGTCGTCGGTGCCGAACCGGGCGATGACCGTGCCGCAGATCGCCGGTGAGACGATCATCATCAGCAGCGGCGCGCCGGCCGCGCCCGCCTCCTCCAGGACGATGGAGAGTTCGGCGATGCCGCCGCCCCCGCCGCCGTACTCCTCGGGCAGGTTCACCCCGAGGTAACCGAGCTTCCCGGCCTCGGCCCAGAGCGCGGCCCGGTCGAAACCGGGGCCGTGACGGTGGCCGAGGGCGGCGACGGCGGAGCGGAGGGCGGTGTGTTCCGAGGACTCGATGACGCTGCTCATACGGTCTGTTCCTCCTGTGCTTCGGTCTGTACGGCCGGCTGTACGACGGCGAGCAGGGCGCCGACCTCGACCTGGCGGCCGGGGACGGCGTGCAGCGCGGTGAGCGTGCCGGAGGCGGGGGCGATGACGCGGTGCTCCATCTTCATGGCCTCCAGCCAGAGGAGCGGCTGCCCGGCGGTGACCTCGTCGCCGACGGCGAGGCCGTCCGCGAGACGGACGACGGTGCCGGGCATGGGCGCGAGGAGAGAGCCGGGGGCGGTCTGCTCGCGGGGGTCGGCGAAACGGGGCCGCGGGGTGAGCCGGTGGGGTCCGACGTGGACGTGGTCCCCGTACCGGGCGACGTCGAAGTCCCGTACGACCCCGTCGACTTCGAGCCGCACGCGGTCGGGTGCGGCGCTCACGACGCGGATGCCCTCGGGGGCGGTGACGGTGTACCCGTCGCGGGTGGGCCGGTAGCGGACCTCGTGGTCGCCGTACGCCTTGACCTGGTCCTGCGAGGCGAGGTTCCGCCACCCGCCCCCGAACCGCCCCCGGTTGCCCTCGGCCTCCGCGAGCGCGGCGGCGACGGCGGCGTACGCCTCCCCGGGCGGCGCCTGCGTCAGCGCGTCGAGGTTCCGCTCGTAGAAGCCGGTGTCGAGCCGTCCGGTGTCCTGGAAGTCGGGGTGCCGCAGCGAGGCGACCAGCAGGCCCCGGTTGGTGACGGGCCCGTGGACCCGGGCGCGGTCGAGCGCGTGCGCGAGCTTGCGGACGGCCTCGGCACGGGTGGGTGCGTGGACGACGACCTTGGCGAGCATGGCGTCGTAATGCACCCCGACGCCATCACCGGAGACGTAACCGGTGTCGACCCGCAGGCCCGCCGGGAACTCCAGCGCGTGCAGCACCCCCGTCTGCGGGGTCCAACCCGCGCCCGGGTCCTCCGCGTAGAGGCGGGCCTCGATCGCGTGGCCGCTCGGGGCCGGGGGCTCCGGGGGGAGCGGGGTGCCCTCGGCCACCGCGAGCTGGAGGGCGACCAGGTCGACCCCGTACACCTCCTCCGTCACCGGATGCTCCACCTGGAGGCGGGTGTTCATCTCCAGGAAGTGCGCCCGGCCGTCCGCGACCAGGAACTCCACCGTGCCCGCGCCCACGTACCCGACCGCCTTCGCCGCCCCCACGGCCGTCGCGTGCAGGGAGGCCACGAGCTCGGGCGGCAGGCCC
Organism: Streptomyces sp. NPDC046712; assembly: GCF_040645695.1. Taxonomy (NCBI): domain Bacteria; kingdom Bacillati; phylum Actinomycetota; class Actinomycetes; order Kitasatosporales; family Streptomycetaceae; genus Streptomyces; species Streptomyces sp. NPDC046712. The sequence goes on from NZ_JBEYYW010000026.1 coordinate 9,770, forward strand.
GGTGCCGGCGCCTCCTCGACGACCTTCTGGTGCCGGCGCTGGAGCGAGCAGTCACGGGTGCCGAGCGCCCAGACCGTTCCCTGGCCGTCCGCCAGGATCTGGACCTCCACGTGCCGGCCGTTCTCCACGTACGGCTCGACGAACACCTCGCCGTCCCCGAACGCGCTCGCCGCCTCCGCCGAGGCCGCCGCCAGTTCGGAATCCAGCGCGGAGAGGGCCCGCACGACACGCATGCCACGGCCGCCGCCACCCGCCGCCGCCTTCACCAGGACCGGCAGGTCCGCCTCGGTGACGTCGGCGGCCAGGAGCGGGGCGATCCCGAGGAGCTCCTTCGCCCGCGTCTTGGAGGCCATCGCCTCGATCGCGGAAGGCGGAGGGCCGATCCACACCAGACCGGCGTCCGTGACCGCCCGCGCGAACTCCGCGTTCTCCGACAGGAAGCCGTACCCCGGGTGCACCGCGTCCGCGCCCGCAGCCAGCGCCGCCTTCACCACGAGATCGCCGCGCAGGTACGTCTCGGCGGGTGTCGCCCCCGGCAGCCGTACGGCCGCGTCCGCCTCCCGTACGTGCAGGGCGGAGGCGTCCGCGTCCGAGTACACGGCGACCGTCCCGATGCCCAGCTCCCGGCACGTACGGAACACCCGGCAGGCGATCTCGCCCCGGTTCGCGACGAGGACAGTAGAGATCATGGGTTGAGGCCTCACATTCGGAAGACGCCGAAGCCGCCGCGGGCGCCCTCGACCGGTGCCGTGTGGATCGCTGACAGGCAGAGCCCGAGGACCGTGCGCGTGTCGCGGGGGTCGATGACGCCGTCGTCGTACAGCCGCCCGGACAGGAACATCGGCAGCGACTCCGACTCGATCTGCGCCTCGACCATCGCGCGCAGCCCCGCGTCGGCCTCGTCGTCGTACGGAAGCCCCTTCGCCGCCGCCGAGGCGCGCGCCACGATCGACAGGACGCCGGCCAGCTGCTGGGGCCCCATCACGGCCGACTTGGCGCTCGGCCAGGCGAAGAGGAAGCGCGGGTCGTAGGCCCGGCCGCACATGCCGTAGTGCCCGGCGCCGTAACTCGCCCCCATGAGCACGCTGAGATGCGGGACCTTCGAGTTCGACACCGCGTTGATCATCATCGCGCCGTGCTTGATGATGCCGCCCTGCTCGTACTCCTTGCCGACCATGTAGCCGGTGGTGTTGTGCAGGAAGACCAGCGGGATGTCGCGCTGGTTGGCGAGCTGGATGAACTGCGCGGCCTTCTGCGACTCCGCGCTGAACAGCACGCCCTGGGCGTTGGCGAGGATGCCGACGGGATAGCCGTGCAGGGTGGCCCAGCCGGTCACCAGACTCGGCCCGTACAGCGGCTTGAACTCGTCGAAGTCCGAGCCGTCGACGACCCGGGCGATCACCTCACGCGGATCGAACGGCGTCTTCAGGTCGCCCGGCACGATCCCGAGCAGCTCGTCCTCGTCGTACTTCGGAGGCTCCGCGAGGACTGTCGGGTCCGGGTGCGCCTTGCGGTGGTTGAGCCGGGCGACGATCCGCCGGGCCTGGCGCAGCGCGTCGGCCTCGTCCACGGCGTAGTGGTCGGCGAGTCCGGAGGTACGGGCGTGCATCTCGGCGCCGCCCAGCGACTCGTCGTCGCTCTCCTCCCCCGTCGCCATCTTCACCAGCGGCGGACCGCCGAGGAAGACCTTCGACCGCTCCTTGATCATCACCGTGTGGTCGGACATGCCGGGGACGTACGCACCGCCGGCCGTCGAGTTGCCGAAGACGACCGCGATGGTGGGGATGCCGGCGGCGGAGAGCCGGGTGAGGTCGCGGAACAGCGCCCCGCCGGGGATGAAGATCTCCTTCTGGGACGGCAGATCGGCTCCGCCGGACTCGACGAGCGAGATCACGGGGAGCCGGTTGGCGTACGCGATCTCGTTGGCGCGCAGGGCCTTCTTAAGCGTCCACGGATTGGAGGCGCCGCCCCGGACGGTCGGGTCGTTGGCCGTGATCAGGCACTCGACGCCCTCGACGACGCCGATGCCGGTGACGATCGACGCGCCCACCGGGTAGTCGCTCCCCCAGGCGGCGAGCGGGGACAGCTCCAGGAACGGCGTGTCCGGGTCGACGAGCAGCTCGATGCGCTCGCGGGCGAGCAGCTTGCCGCGCCCGCGGTGCCGTTCGGTGTACTTCTCGCCTCCGCCGGCGAGCGCCTTGGCGTGCTCGCTGTCGAGGGCGGCGAGCTTGTCGAGCATGGCGGCGCGGTGGGCCGCGTAGTCGGGTCCGCCCGTGTCGAGGGCGGAGGCGAGGACGGTCACAGCAGTTCCTCCGGTACGTCGATGTCGCGGGCGCGGAGCCACTCGCCGAGGGCCTTGGCCTGGGGGTCGAAGCGGGCCTGGGAGGCGACGCCCTGGCCGAGGAGGCCGGTGACGACGAAGTTCACCGCGCGCAGGTTCGGCAGGACGTGGCGTACGACGTCCAGGCCGGCGGTCTCCGGCAGGAGGTCCCTGACCTTCTCGACCGTGAGGGTGTGCACAAGCCAGCGCCAGGCGTCGTCCGTACGGACCCAGACGCCGATGTTCGCGTCGCCTCCCTTGTCGCCGCTGCGGGCGCCGGCGACGAGACCGAGCGGCACGCGTCGTGTCGGCCCTTCCGGCAGGGGCTCGGGCAGCGGGGGCGGGTCGACCGGCTCCAGCTCCCGGGTGTCCGCGGGTACGGGGAGGGTGACGCGGCTCCCGTCGGGGAGGACGGCTGTGTGCGGGACGTCGGACGCCGGGATGTGCCGGGTCTCGAAGACGCCGTAGGGCGCGCCCTTGCCGGGCGGGGCGGTGACGTGGAAGCCGGGGTAGCTGGCGAGGGCGAGTTCGATCGCGGCGCCGCTGAGGGTGCGGCCCACGGGTTCGGGGGCGGGGTCGCGGACGACGAGGCGGAGCAGCGCGCTCGCCGTCTCCTCGGTCGCGGCGTCGGCGCGGTCGGTGCGCGCCAGCTCCCAACGGACCTCGGCGGGGCGGGACTTGGTGCGTTCGAAGGCGTCCTCGACCTGGTCCCTGACGAGTTGGGCCTTGGCCTCGATGTCCAGGCCGGTGAGGACGAAGACGACCTCGTTGCGGAAGCCGCCGATCCTGGTGAGCCCCGCCTTGAGGGTGGGCGGCGGGGCCTCGCCCCGTACGCCGTCGATCCGCACCCGGTCGGGCCCCTCCTGGGTGAGCCGTACGGTGTCGAGCCGGGCGGTCGCGTCGGGCCCCGCGTACCGCGCGCCGGACGTCTCGTACAGGAGCTGCGCGGTGACCGTGCCGAGGTCGACGACCCCGCCCGTGCCGGGGTGCTTGGTGATGACGGAGCTGCCGTCGGCGTGGATCTCGGCGAGCGGGAATCCGGGACGGCGCAGGACGCGCGGGTCGTGCTCGCGGAAGAAGGCGTAGTTGCCGCCGGTGGCCTGGGTGCCGCACTCCAGGACGTGCCCGGCGACGACCGCGCCCGCCAGCTTGTCGTGCCGGTCGGGGTCCTCCGGCCGCCAGCCGAACCTCCACTGCGCCGGCCCGGTGACGAGGGCGGCGTCGGTGACGCGGCCGGTGACCACGACGTCGGCGCCGGCGGCGAGACAGGCGGCGATGCCGGCGCCGCCGAGGTAGGCGTTGGCGGTGAGGACTCCGTCGGTGGCGGGGAGGCGGTCGCCTTCGACGTACGCGATACGGGTGGGCAGGCCGATCCTGCTCGCGAGGCCGGAGAGCGCCTCCGCGAGGCCGGCCGGGTTGAGGCCGCCGGCGTTGGTGACGATGCGGACGCCGCGCTCGTGGGCCAGGCCGAGCCCTTCCTCCATCTGCCGCAGGAAGGTCTTGGCGTAACCGGCGTTCGGGTCCTTCAGGAGGTCCCGGCCGAGGATGAGCATGGTCAGTTCGGCGAGGTAGTCGCCGGTGAGGACGTCGAGTTCGCCTTCGGTGAGCATCTCGCGCACGGCGTCGAAGCGGTCGCCGTAGAACCCGGAGGCGTTGCCGATCCGGAGGACGTCCATCAGGCCCCCTTGGGTGCGCGACCGCTTCCCGCGGGGCCCGCGAATGCCTGGGCTATGTCGAGCCACGCGTCGGCGTCCTCGCCCTCGGCCCGGAGCGCGGTGTCCTTCCGGTGGACGCGCTGGGTGACGAGAAGGCAGAAGTCGACGGCGGGCCCGGTGATCCGCTGGGCGGCGTCCTGGGGTCCGTACAGCCACTCCTCGCCGTCGGGGCCGGTGAGTTCGACCCGGAACGGCTCCGCCGGCGGGGTGGCACCCCGGACGAGATACGCGTAGTCGCGGGCCCGGATGCCGATCCAGGCCACGTGCCGCAGCCGGGCGGTCGGCTCGCGGACGACCCCGAGGGCGTCGGCGATGTCCTGCCCGTGCGCCCAGGTCTCCATGAGCCGGGCGGTGCCCATGGAGGTGGCGCTCATGGGCGGCCCGTACCAGGGGAAACGGGCGCCGGGCGGGGCCGCGCGCAGAGCCGTCTGAAGCCGTTCGCGGCCCACGCGCCACCGTCCGAGCAGCTCGGCGGGCGGGAGCGCGGCGCCCTCCTGCGCGCCCTCGTCGACGAAGGTGCCGGGCGCGGCGAGGGCCTTCTCGGCCTCGGCGGCGAAGGCGTCGGGGTCGGTGGCGGCGAGCAGGGCCGCCCGGTCGGTCCAGGCGAGGTGGGCGATCTGATGGGCGATCGTCCAGCCGGGCGCGGGGGTGGGCGCTGCCCACGCGTCCTCGCTCAACTCCCTGACGAGGAGGTCGACTTCCTCGCTCTCGCTGCGCAGATCGTCGAGGACGACGGCAGGGTCGGACACGGTGCGCTCCCCTCGGGACACGGGCGTGTGCCGAGGAGCATGGCAGCGGAGCCGGAAACAATCAAGCGTGCTTGCTTTAGTTTTTCGGCCGTTCGCTCGGCGCTCGGCGCATCGCACCGACCGTGGCGACGGACCACCCGGCGACCCAGACCGCCCCGACGACCAGCGCCGCGAGCGCCGGCGCGGCCTCGGGCTCGGGAAACCCGTCGGCGGCCACTGGTGGCCCGATCCCGCCCGGGCTCAGGAATCCCGTCGGCGGATGCCGGACAGCAGGCCGTCCAAGGCGCTCACCGTGAGCTCCAGCGCCTCGGGCGTACCGCTTCGGGCCAGCCACAGCGCGGCCTCGTTCATCGCCCCCGACAGCAGTCGCGCCAGCGGCTCGACCGGCTGCTCGGCGACGATCCCGGCCTCGATCAGGGCCGTCAGGGCCTCCGTCAGATGCCGGGCGGAGGACTCCTCGTCCAGAGCCCGCCACTCCTCCCACCCCAGCACGGTCGGCGCGTCGACCAGCACGATCCGCCGTACGGCCGGGTCGGAGCCGGCCGCCAGGAAGGCCCGGCAGCCGGCGCGCAGCTGCTCCCAGGGGTCGGTGTACTCCTCCGCGACTGCCGCGACCCGTTCACCCAGGTCCCGCTGGACCTCGGCGACAACGGCGCGGAAGAGCCCCAGCTTGCTGTCGAAGTGGTGGTAGGCGGCGCCCTTGGTGACCCCGACGGCCTGGGCCACCTCGGTCAGGACCACGCCGTGATAGCCGTCCTCGGCGAACCGCCGCCGCCCTTCGGCCAACAGCGCCCGCCGGGTCGCCGCCCGCTGCTCCGCCCGACTGCCCGCCGCCCGCTCGTCCGGCACCGTCACACACCGCCCTTCCCATTTCGCATACCCGGGGTATGCTAACCGCCCGGTTCACATACCTTGGGTATGCGAAATCCACACACAACGAGGGGTCATGTCATGAAAACCGGGCTCGACAGCTTCTACCCCGTGATCTGCACCCGCGACGTCGCCGCGGCCCGCGACTTCTACACCCGCCATCTCGGCTTCACGGTCACCTTCGAGGCCGACTGGTACGTGAGCCTGCGCCGCCCCGACGCACCGCAGTACGAGCTCGCGCTGCTCGACCACAGCCACCCGACCCTCCCGGAGGGATACCGCACCCCCACCCAGGGCGGCCTGCTGCTCAACTTCGAGGTGACGGACGTGGACGCGGAGCACCGTCGGCTGGTCGGCGAGGCGGGGCTGCCCGAACTGCTCCCGCTGCGCACGGAGGACTTCGGTCAGCGGCACTTCATCGTCGGGGCGCCGGACGGGGTGCTCATCGACGTGATCACCACGACCCCGCCGACCGAGGAGTACGCCGGCCAGTACACCCCGTAGGTCCGTAGGCCGTTCGGCCGGAGTCGTCTGGCAGGGCGCGACAACGCGGAGGAAGGTGCAGCTGAAGCGCCCCTGACCAGCAAGGAGACGCCGGGCACGGCGAGCGCGGCGCAGTCCCGGGTGTCCCCGGATCAGGTCCGGGTGTCCCCCGATGTGGTCGTCAGCCAGCGGCCCGGCACCCAGGACTCACGGTGCGGGGCCGCCTCGTATGTACGCCAGAGCCCGGCTACCCGGACGGCGGGAGGGCCGCCCGCTTCACCTGGGTGCGGACCGCGCCCATGCTCGCCGCGATGACCAGGGCGATCGCGGCCGCGTCCGTCAGGGACAGGGCCTGGCTCAGGACGAGGAAGCCGGCGGTCGCGGCGATGGCCGGTTCCAGGCTCATGAGGATGGCGAAGGTGGGGGCGGGGAGGCGGCGCAGGGCGAGGAGTTCGAGGGTGTACGGGAGGACGGAGGACATCAGCGCGACGGCGAGGCCGAGGCCGATCGTGGAGGGCACGAGCAGCTTGCCGCCCGCCTCGACGATGCCGAACGGCAGGCTGAGCACGGCGCCGAACGCCATCGCCAGCGCGAGGCCGTCCGCCTGCGGGAAGCGCCGGCCGGTGCGGGCGCTGAAGACGATGTACGTCGCCCACATGGCGCCGGCGCCGAGCGCGAAGGCGGCGCCCACCGGGTCCAGCCGGTCGAAGCCGCCGCCGCTGAGCAGGACGACACCTCCGAGGGCGAGCCCCGCCCAGAGCAGGTTCATCAGGCGGCGCGAGGCGATCACCGAGAGGATCAGCGGGCCGAGGACCTCCAGGGTCACCGCGGCGCCGAGCGGGATCCGGTCCGCGGCTTGGTAGAACAGGATGTTCATACCCGCCATGGCGGTACCGAAGGCGACGACGGTGCCCCAGTCGGCGCGACCGTAGCCGCGGACCCTGGGGCGGCAGACGATCAGCAGGACGGCGGCGGCGAGGACGAGGCGCAGGGTGACGACGCCGAGGGCGCCGGCGCGGGGCATGAGCAGGACGGCGACGGCGGACCCGAACTGCACGGACAGACCGCCGGCGACGACGAGCGCGACGGGACCGAGGCGGGTGGCGCGGGTGCGGGCCGGGGCGGTCCCGGTGGCGACCGGTGCGCCGACGACGATGTCCTTGACCGGGCTGTCCACCGGCTCACTCCCTCGCATAGTTCATCAGATTGGACTCTCAGTCCAGAATACTGCACTCGTCAAACGGGCTCCCACTCTCACGCTACGAGCCCGAGCGCGGCGCGTGAAATGCCGATTGGGCTGCGGTTATGCTCCGGGCGCATGAGTCGCACGAGCATCGAGCTGCGCCATCTCCGCTGCTTCCTCGCCATCGCCGAGGAGGGCAACGTGACGAGGGCCGCGGCCCGGCTCCACCTCACCCAGCCCGCCGTCTCCCGCACGCTCGCCGCCCTGGAGAAACACCTCGGCACCCGGCTCGTCGACCGCTCCACCCACCATGTGGCGCTGACCGCCGAGGGCCGCGCCTTCCACGACCGGGCGGCGGCGGCCGTCGCGGCCTTCGACGCGGCCCTGGACCCGGAACGACTGCGCCGGCGGCCGCTGCGGCTCGGGCACGCGTGGTCGGCGTTCGGCCCGTACACCACTCCCCTGCTCCGGCGCTGGCAGCGCGAGCACCCCGACACCCCGCTGGAACTCCTGCGCATCGACGACCGCACGGCCGGGCTCGTCCGGGGCGAGGTGGACGCGGCACTGCTGCGGGGGCCGGTGGAGGCGCCGGGCCTGGCGACGGAGGAACTGGCGACGGAGAACCGGGTCGCGGCGGTCCCGGCGGACAGCGAGCACGCCTCGCGTACGTCGCTGACGCTGGCGGACCTCGCGGACGGAACGGTCGTCCTCAACACCGTCTCCGGCACGACGACGCTCGACCTCTGGCCCCCGTCACACCGCCCGGCGACCACGCTCACGGTGGCCAACACCGACGACTGGCTGACGGCGATCGCGGCGGGCCGCGGCGTGGGCGTCTCCTCGGCCTCGACGGCGGCCATGCACCCCCACCCGGGCGTCACCTACCGCCCCCTCCGGGACGCCCCACCTATCCACGTCCTCCTCGCCTGGCGCGACGCCTCCCCCCACCCGGCGACGGCGCTGCTGGTGGCACTGGCGAGGGAGATCGCGGAGGGCGAGTGACGGAGGCGTGACCCGCCAACGCGTGGTCCGCCAACGCGTGACCCGCCAACGCGTGGTCGGCCGCGTCCTACAGCGGCGCGTCGGACCCCGCCTCGAACGGCCTCCCATGACCCGGGACGATCACGTCGGCCGACGCCAGGACGCGGAGGCGGGAGGCGCGGTGGAGGTCGTGGTCCGGGGACACCGGGTCGTCGGTCGGGCCGTCCGGGCGCCACCAGAGGTCGCCGACGAACGCGATCACGCCGTCGGCGGTGCCGGCGAGGAGCGTGATGTCCTCGGGGCTGTGGCCCGGGGTGCGGATCAGGCGCAGGGACGGGGTGAGTTCATGCCCCTCGGCGTCCCGGTCCGTCCACTGGTCGTGCCGGTACTCCGCCTTGTGGTCGTGGACGCGCGCCTGGCCGAACAGGCCCACGTTCATGGTGTTGTCCGGGTGGTGGTGGCTGAGCACGACGTCGGTGATGTCGTCCGGGCCCAGGCCCAGTTCGGCCAGCGGACCGAGGATGCGGTCACGGCTCGCCACCATGCCGGGGTCGACGATCACATGCCGGTCGCCGTCGGTGACGTACGAGACGGTGGCGGCCACCCCCGGGCCCGTGGAGAGGGTGTAGCCGGTGGTCAGGACGGTGAAGGTGGCGGTGTTGCCGCGCGGCTGGTCTGTCATGTCCCCCAGCCTCGCCGGGTCGGAGGCCGTCGACGAGTGGCCCTCCTGCCACCGATCGCGGGTTTTCTGCCACACTCCCCCGCATGCCGCCGTTCCTGAACGTCGCCGCCTACACCCCGCCCCGCGTCGGCATGCTCGCCGTCGGACTCGTCTCCGAGGTCTTCGGCGCTCCCCCCGCGGGCCTCCCGCGCTTCGACTTCGCGCTCTGCGCCGACCAGCCCGGGCAGGTCCCCACCGACCTCGGCGTCCCGCTCACCGTCTCCCACGGCCTCGACCGGCTCGCCGCCGCCGATCTCGTACTCGCCCTCCCCTGGGCCGACTTCCGCACCCCGCCGCCCGTCCCCGTGCTCGACGCGCTCCGCGCCGCCCACGCGCGTGGCGCGCTGGTCGGGGCGCACTGCGTCGGCGCGTTCGCGCTCGCCGCGGCCGGGCTGCTCGACGGGCTGCGGGCCACCACCCACTGGCGGTTCGCCGACCTGCTCGCGCGCCGCCATCCGTCGGTCACCGTCGAGCCGGACGCCCTCTACGTCGACGAGGGCCGCATCCTCACGGGCGCGGGCGCCGCCGCCGGATTCGACCTGTGCATGCATCTGCTGCGCCGCGAGTACGGGGCCGCCGCCGCCAACACCCTGGCCCGGGACCTCGTCCTGCCCCCGCACCGCGACGGCGGCCAGGCCCAGTACTTCGCCGCGCCCGTCCCCGAGGACGGCGAGGACGAACGGCTCGCCGACGTGCTCGCCTGGGCCCGCGAACACCTCCACGAGCCGCTGCCCGTCGCCGAGTTGGCCCGCCGCGCGCTGATGAGCCGCCGCTCCTTCGCCCGCCGTTTCGCCGCCGCGACCGGGACCACGCCCCACGCCTGGGTCCTCGGCCTGCGGCTCGGCCGGGCGGAGGAGCTCCTGGAGACGACCGACCTCCCGGTCGAGGAGATCGCCCGCCTGGTCGGCTACGGCAGCGCGGCCGTCCTGCGCGAACAGTTCGTGCGCCGCCGCGGCGTACCGCCCCGGACCTACCGCCGCACGTTCACTCGTTCCCCCTAGCCACCAGCGCGTCCGCGAGGACCTCCGCCAGATGGCGGGCGCGGCGGCCCGTCAGATGGTCCAACTGGGTACGGCAGGAGAAACCGTCCGCCAGGAGGACGGCGTTCTCGTCCGCGGCCCGGACCGCCGGCAGGAGCTGGTCCTCCGCACAGGCCACCGACACCTCGTAATGGCCCGGTTCGAAGCCGAAGTTGCCCGCCAGGCCGCAGCAGCCGCCACTCAAGTCACCTGTCAGACCCGCCCGTTCACGCAACCGGCGTTCGGCGGCGTCGCCGAGGATCGCGTGCTGGTGGCAGTGGGTCTGGCCGACGGCCGGATGGTCCAGACGCGGCGGTTCCCACGTCGGGGCGAACTCCTCCAGGGCCTGGGCGAAGGTGCGGACGGAGGCGGCCACACGCGCCGCCCGCGGGTCGTCGGCGAGCAGCTCCGGGAGGTCCGTCCGCAGGGTCGCGGCGCAGGAGGGTTCGAGGACGACCACCGGATGCCCGGGCACCGCGTCCAGTACGTCCAGCGTCCTGCCCATCACCTTCCGCGCCCGGTCCAGCTGCCCCGTCGAGACGTAGGTGAGCCCGCAGCACACCCGGCCCGGCGGCAGCCCCACCCGTACGCCGGCCGCCTCCAGGACCCGTACCGCCGACCGGCCCACCTGCGGGGCCAGATGGTTGGTGAAGGTGTCCGGCCACAGCAGGACGTCGGAGGCCGTCTCCAGGCGCGTGCCGAACCAGGAGACGAACGTCCGGGACGCGACGCGCGGCAGCTCCCGTTCCGGAGTGACGCCCGCGAGACGGGAGGGCAGCGCGCGGGCGAGGTTGAGCGCCGGGCCGAACACGCGCAGCCACTGCGGCAGCCGGCCCATCGTGACGTGCGACCACGGCCGACGCCGGCCCGCGTAGTGGCGGTCCAGGAACTCCGCCTTGTACGTGGCCATGTCCACGCCCACCGGGCAGTCGCTCCGGCACCCCTTGCACGACAGACACAGGTCGAGGGCCTCCATGACCTCCTCCGAGCGCCAGCCGTCCGTGATCACCTCGCCGAGCGCCATCTCGTGCAGCAGCCGCGCCCTGCCGCGCGTCGAGTGCCGCTCCTCCCCCGTCGCGCGGTACGAGGGGCACATCACCTCCGGTCCGGAGCTCGGGGCCGCCACCCGGCACTTCGCGACGCCGACGCAGCGGGCCACCTCGGGAACGACGACGGGCAGCCCCGCGAAGCGCAGACCCTCGTCGAGCTGCCGCGGCCGCACCAGCATCCCCGGGTTCAGTCCGCCGTCCGGGTCCCACACGTCCTTGACCTCGCCGAACAGCGCCACGAGCTCGGGGCCGTACATCTTCGACAGCAGCTCCGCCCGCGCCTGCCCGTCCCCGTGCTCCCCCGACAGCGAGCCCCCGTGCGCGACCACCAGGTCCGCCACCGCCTCCGAGAACTCCCGGAAGCGGCCGATCCCGGCCCCCGTGTACAGATCGAAGTCGATACGGACGTGGATGCAGCCGTCGCCGAAGTGGCCGTACGGCGTCCCCCGCAGCCCGTGCTCCGCGAGGAGGGAGCGGAACTCGCGCAGATACGCCCCGAGCCGTGCCGGCGGCACCGCGCAGTCCTCCCACCCCGGCCAGGCCTCGGTGCTGTCCGGCATCCGGGTCGCCGTGCCGGCCGCGTCCTCCCGGATCCGCCAGAGCGCCCGCTGCCCGGCCGGGTCCGTGACCAGCACGGAGTCCAGCGCGTCCGCCGCCCGGACCAGCTCCTGCGCCGAGGCGAGTCCGTCCGTCTCGACGAACAGCCAGGCGCCACCGCGCGGCAGGCCCGCCTCGCCCCGCACCAGATCGGCGGCCATCCCCTCCACCGTCAGCGGCCCGAGCGGCAGCAGCCCCGCCACCGCGTCGGCCGCCGCGCTCTCGTCCGCGTACCCGAGGACGGCGAGGACCGGTGCGGAGGGCAGTGGCACCAGCCGTACGGTCGCCTCCGTCAGCACGCCCAGCGTGCCCTCGCTGCCGCAGAACGAGCGGGCCACGTCCGCGCCCCGCTCCGGCAGCAGCGCGTCGAGCGCGTAGCCGGAGATCCGCCGCGGCAGCCCGGCCGGGTAGCCCGTCCGCAGCGCCGCCAGATTGCGGCCGACCAGCTCCCGCAGCCCCTCCGGCGCGCCCTGCCAGTCCCGGCCGAGGCGGAGCGACGCCCCGCCGTACGTCAGGACGTCGATCGAGGTCACGTTGTCGGCGGTCGTGCCCCAGGCCACCGAGTGCGCCCCGCACGCGTTGTTCCCGATCATGCCGCCGAGGGTGCAGCGGCTGTGCGTGGACGGATCGGGGCCGAAGGTCAGCCCGTACGGGCGAACGGCATCCCGCAAACGGTCGAGCACCGCCCCCGGCTGGACGACGGCCGTCCGTGCCTCCCGGTCCACGGAGACGATCGCGCGCATGTGCCGTGTGAAGTCGAGCACGACGCCCGTCCCGGTGGCCTGGCCGGCGATCGACGTGCCCGCGCCGCGGGCGACGACCGGCACCCCGAACGAGCGGCACACCTCCAGCGCCGCCGCCACGTCCGTGGCGTCCCGGGGGGCGACCACACCCGCCGGAACCCGGCGGTAGTTGGAGGCGTCCATCGTCATCAGGGCCCTGGCCGTGGCGCCGAAGTCGACGTCTCCGGCGACCGCCGCACGCAGCGCCGCCTCCAGCCGGGACAGCTCGTGGTGTTTTCGCACGAGGTCAGGATGTCTCACCTGTCGTCTCATCCGGCGGACATCGTTCCGCCGTGGCCCTTCCGACCGGATACGCTCCGCCTCGTGGCTGAGATCCAGATTCCCGCTGACATCAAGCCCGCCGACGGCCGTTTCGGCGCGGGCCCCTCCAAGGTGCGTACGGAGGCGCTGGACGCCCTGGCCGCCACCGGCACCTCCCTCCTCGGCACGTCCCACCGCCAGGCCCCGGTCAAGAACCTGGTCGGCGAGGTACGTGCCGGAGTGCGTGACCTCTTCTCGCTGCCCGAGGGTTACGAGGTGATCCTGGGCAACGGCGGCTCCACCGCCTTCTGGGACATCGCGACCCACGGGCTCATCGAGTCGAAGTCGCAGCACCTCAACTTCGGCGAGTTCTCCTCCAAGTTCGCGAAGGCCGCGAAGCTGGCCCCCTGGCTGGCCGAGCCGACCGTGATCTCCTCCGACCCGGGCACCCACCCGGAGCCGCAGGCCGAGGCGGGCGTCGACGTCTACGCGTTCACCCACAACGAGACCTCCACGGGTGTCGCGGCCCCGGTCAAGCGGGTCGCGGGCGCCGACGAGGGTGCGCTGGTCCTGGTCGACGCGACCTCCGGCGCGGGCGGCCTGCCGGTCGACATCACCGAGTCGGACGTCTACTACTTCGCCCCGCAGAAGTCCTTCGCCGCGGACGGCGGCCTGTGGCTGGCGGCCTTCTCGCCGGCCGCGCTGGAGCGCGCCGCCCGGATCCACGCCTCGGGCCGGCACATCCCGGAGTTCTTCTCCCTGCCGACGGCGATCGACAACTCGCTGAAGAACCAGACGTACAACACCCCGGCGCTGTCCACCCTCTTCCTGCTCAACGAGCAGCTGAAGTGGATCAACGGCCAGGGCGGTCTGGACTGGGCCGTGGCCCGGACGAAGGAGTCCTCCCAGGCGCTGTACGGCTGGGCCGAGGAGTCCAAGTACGCGACGCCGTTCGTCACGGACCCGGCGAAGCGTTCGCAGGTCATCGGCACCATCGACTTCTCCGAGGACGTCGACGCGGCGGCGGTCGCCAAGGCGCTGCGCGCCAACGGCATCGTGGACACCGAGCCGTACCGCAAGCTGGGCCGCAACCAGCTGCGGATCGCGATGTTCCCGGCGATCGACCCGGCGGACGTGCGGGCGCTGACGGCCTGCATCGACTACGTGATCGAGAAGCTGTAGCAGACGGGCGTACGAAGGGCCCGGCATCGGACATGGTCGATGCCGGGCCCTTCGCCGTTCACCCCACTTGCCGAGCTCACCCCATCTGCGCCTTCACGTGGTCGATCACCGCGTTGAAATCGGCCGTCGGCGAGAACTCCACGACATCGACGTCCTCCAGGGCCTCGGGGGCGTGGCCGGGAGCCCAGTAGTAGGCCTGCCCCGCCTCGTAGATGTCCTCTCCCGAGGGGGTCCGCATCCTGATCCGACCGTTGAGCAGGTACCCCCAGTGGGGGCACTGGCACATGCCGCCTTCGAGGCCCTGGAGTGCCGGGGCCATGTCGGTGCCCTTGGGCAGGTGGATGAAGGCGACGCTCATGTCACCGCCGAATTCCGTCAGACGCAGCTCCACGCCGCCGCCTTCCATGGCGACGGGGGTGTTCTCGCGCGTGGTTGCCGTCATGATTCCTCCACGACAGAGTCCGTGTCCTTCCAGTCTCGACCCGCTGGTGCACGGGGTCGAAGCGGGAAGAAGAGCCGCAGGTCAGCGACTCAGCCGCGGCGCAGGAGGCGCTTCCCACCGATCACGAGGGCGGTCGCGGTGCCGAGGACGATCACGCCGAGGGTGAAGTTCCCCCGGTCCTCGGCGGTGGCGGGTGCGTCCGGGTCCTTCGGTGACGCGCCGGGCGTCGAGGGCGGCCGAGAAGCCGTGAGGCGGTCCACGCGGACGACCTCGCTGTGGCGGCCCTCCGAGCCGAACATCACCGCGGAGCCGTCCTTCGTGTACGTCACCGACTCCGACTGCCCCTGGAAGGGCACCCGCAGGTCGGCGCCGTCGTCACCGAGGCGGCCGTCCTTCCACGCGTACTCCTTCGCGGTGAAGTAGCCGCGCAGGACGAGCCGGCTCCCGTCCGGGGAGAAGGCCCCGTCGGTCACCCACGGCACGTCGTCGACGCGCCGGAAGACGTTCGTCCCCCCGGACGAGAGCCGTTCCGGGCCCGCGTACAGCCCGCCGGTGTCCTCGTTCTTGCTGGCGATGTAGACCCGGCCGGTCTTCGGATGGACCATCAGGGCCTCGGCGTTGCGCGGCCCGTCCGCGTACTTCACGACGTACTGCTTCGCCGTGACCGTCTGGTCCTTCAGCTGCTTCGGCTCGGGGAAGCGGTAGATCCAGACGTGGTCCCAGGTCCCGTCCCGGTTGTCGCCGATGTCGCCGACGTAGATGTCGCCGTCGGGGCCGATGGAGATCGCCTCCATGTCGCGGGGTGTGCCGACGCCCTTCATGGTGAGCGTCGCGACCGTCTCGCCCGTACGGGAGTCGATGCCGTAGATCAGCGGCGCGTCCTGGTCGTTGTGCGTCCAGTACACGCCGGGGTGCGCCTGACTGGCCGCGAGACCGCTGGACTCGGTGACCCGGGCGTCCTTGATCGTGAAGTCCTGGTCCGCGCCCTCGGCGGCACCTGCGGGGGCGGCCGCCGTGAGCAGGACCAGGGCGGCGGCACCGGAGACGCACAGAAGCGATCGCATGGACCAAGCCTGCCACGGGCCGCGCGGGTGGTCGGGATCACGTCGCAGGCCCCGGGCGGGCTCCGCGATGATGGAAGCATGCGTTTTATGTTCGTCGGCGACAGCATGACCATCGGACGCGCCGGCGACTACACCTGGCGCTACCGCATGTGGCAGCACCTGGAGACCGTGCTGCCCGGGCGGTACGAGATCGTCGGGCCGCGCACCGAGTTGTACGACACCGCCGCCGACGCACCCCTTTCGCACGACTACGCCGACAGGGGCTTCCCCGCGCCGGCCCGCCGTCATCTCGCCGGCTGGGGCGAGGGCTGGCTGCACATGGCGCCGCTGATCGGCGAGGCGGTCACCACGGCCGGCGCGGACGTTCTGCTCGTCTCCCTCGGCCTGATCGACCTCGGCTTCTACACCAACAGCGACCAGACCGCCGAGAACACGCGCGCCTTCGTCGCCGCCGCCCGCGCGGCGAACCCGTACGTCAAGACCGTGGTGATGCCGGTCATCCCCAACGTGCGGGCCGAGTACGACGCGCCGTTCGCCGCCGAGTGCGAGCGCTTCAACGAACTCCTCGCCAAGGCCGTCGCCGACCTGGACACGGCGGCCTCGCCCCTGCTGCTCGCGACGGTCCCGGAGTCGTACGACATCCACACGGACACCTACGACGGGACGCATCCGGGACCGACGGGCGAGCACAAGCTGGCGGGCGCGTTCGCGGCGGCGATGCACCAGGCGTGGGGCATCGGCGGACCGTACGCGGCGGTGGTCGAGCCCTAGGTGTTCTGTCCCGGGAGGTTGTGGACGGGTGAGCCAGGTCTCGACTGAGGGATCTTGAAGGGGTGTGACCCAGATACGCCAGAAACCCGCCAGAACTTGATCTTGGCCTGCTGAGTGCCTGACGCTGTCGGGGATCTTGGCGATGACGGTCGGCCAGCCCTCGACATCTCAGTCTCCAAGATCCCCGACCTCGTCACCCGCGATCAGCTCTGCGTCTCCTCGCGGCGTCCAATAGCGGCCGCATCGGGTATGACGAGCAGCTTGCCGGTGGTACGCCGAGCCTCCAGATCGCTGTGGGCCTGGGCGGCCTCGGACAATGCGTAGCGGCCCGTTACGGTGACCTCAAGCGCCTTGGAGCGCACCCACTCGAACACATCGGCGGCCCGTCGGAGCAGTTCGGACCGATCGGCGATGAAGTCCCCGAGGCTGGGCCGGATCAGGGTCAGCGAACCGCCGTGGGCGAGCCGAATCGGATCAAACGGAGGCACGGCACCACTTGCCGCGCCGAAGAGCACGAGATGGCCGCGGGTTCGCAGGCTGGCGAGGCTCGCATCGAAGGTGTGCGCGCCGACGCCGTCGAAGACAACCGGCAGTCCCTGACCGCCGTTGAGCCGCCTCACCTCGGCTGCGAGATCGTCGACTGCGGAGGAAAGGATCACCTCAGCGGCCCCGGCACGCTTCGCCAGCTCGGCCTTCGCCGTGGTCGACGTCGTGCCGATCACCCTGCCGCCGAGATGGGTGATGAGCTGGGTCAAAAGCAGACCCATGCCACCAGCAGCCGCATGCACAAGCACCGTGTCGCCCCCCTGAACCGGGTAGGCGTCCTTGACGAGATAGTGCGCGGTCATGCCTTGGAGGAGCACGGCGGCGGCTGTCTCGAAGCCGATATCGTCGGGCAGCGGCACCAGCCGGGAGGAGTCCACGACGGCCCGCTCGGCATACGTGCCGGGAATCTCCACCCAACCGACCCGGTCCCCGACTGCGACGTCAGCGACGCCGGGTCCAACTTCGACGACCGTGCCGGCGCCCTCAGCGCCCGGGGTGAAGGGCAGCGGGAGACTGTACCGGCCTTCGCGGTGGTAGACGTCGAGGAAGTTGACCCCGGATGCGGCGACCTCCACGACCGCCTCGCCCGGACCCGGCCGCGGCTGGTCCACCTTGGCCTCCTGCAGCACCTCGGGACCGCCCACTTCGTACACCTGAATCGCTCGCATGACCCCTCCAGTAACGGCTCATCCCCCACCAACCCCGTTGACGGCGATCCGATTCCCGGCAAGCAGACCAGCCCGCCGCCCCCGCCGAGAGCTGAGACGCCTGCTTTGCACCGGGGCAACATCCCCGACGGCGGCGGACACAAGGCCCTGGGCCGGCAAGCGGTCAGACATCGAACGCCGCGAAGTGTTCGCCGGCTGGCTCCACTCCTACAATCACCACCGCGGACACACCGCACTCGCAGGCAAACCACCCGCAAGCCGCGTCCCCCACCTGACGAGGCAATACACCTAGGGCCGCTGTCAGGCCGGGCCCCTGCCGTACATCGCCGCGATCGACTGGGCGACCGTGTCGCCGTCGGCGTCCCGGCCCGTCTCGTTCGACCGGAGGTACCACGGCAGCCTCTGGTGCAGGAGCGTCACCTGCGAGGGTTCGAGCAGACCGCCCACCCCCCGGTCCGAGCCGTCGCACACCGTCGCCGCGCCCGTCGCCGCGTACAGATCGACGAAGTGCGCCCCGTACCGCTTCGACTTCGCCGCCATCAGGGTGTTGAGCCGGGCCTGGACCTTCTCGTCGAGGAAGGCCCACGCCTCCTCCGGCACGTCCCCGAGCGGGCTGCCGGCCCCGCCCGGCAGCGGGGTACGACAGCGCGTCCGGTCCTTCGGGATCAGCCGGGGATACCCCACCAGAACCGTCTTCGCCGACGGCGACTCGCTGCCGATCTCGGAGAACAGCTTGTCGAGGTCCTTGCCGGTCCGCTCGAACCGCGTCTCCAGCCAGGCCGCGCCGGCGCCCTTCGAGAAGTACGAACGACACTGTTTCGCAGGCGAGTTCGCGTCCACCGGCCGGTCCGGCAGATGCCCTCCCTCCGTGCCGCGCAGCCGCGCGGAGCACTGCTTCAGGACCTGCCCCAGACCCACCGTCCCGGCCCCCAGGCCCACGACCACCAGCCGTGTCTCCTTCGTCAGCGCCCGTTTCTGCGGCACCGCCGTCACGCCGCCACCGAGGTCCTGCTCCTCCCACACATGACGGAGCGCGGCGTCCGCGCACGACACGTCAGCCGTGATGTCCAACAGGATCGACTGGTCGGCGAGTTGGTCCTCGATCACGTCCGGCAGGTTCTCCGCCGCCCGTACGCACAGCAGCGCGCCCCGGTCCACCGGCGCGATGCCGTACCCGCCGATCGAGGCGTCTCCGAGGAACACGGTCGGGATCTTCTCGGGGTTCGCAAGCGTCGCCGTCGCCGGCGTAGCGGGCGCCTGGAGCGCCACCGCGAGCAGCGCGGCCGCCACCCCGCGCACCGTTCTCGTATAGACGGCGATCGCCGCTGCACTCACATGATGCCTCTCTGTAGTCCTCGACCACAGTGAGCATCACCGAGTGCAGCGGCGGGGATGCGGTCCTGACTTCGGGTAACGGGGCGCGCCGGGGTCATTCCGGCGCGCGACGGGGAGCATTTCGCGATCTTCGGGTCGGTGCGTTCGGGCCGCAGAGGGTCAGACGGAGACCGCGACGAGGGCGAGGGCGGAGCCGCCGAAGACGATGAGGTGGCGGATGTTCTGCTGGATCCGCACCCAGCCGGGGAAGGCGTTCTCGGCGGCCGTGAGGAAGGCCGGGACGTCGACACGCGCCAACTCGGGGTCGCCCTTGCGGCGGAAGGCGGCCTGGACGGAGGTGGTGGCGGTCAGGTTGCTGTGCAGGATCAGCACGTTCATCAGGAAGACGAGCGACTGGAAGATCCAGGTGGCCATCTGGCCCCAGCCGTGTCCGGCGAGGTTGAGCCCGGCGACGGCCGCCATGACCACGGCGACGGTGACGGGCGCCCAGGTCTCGTGGCCGCCGGCGTCGAACCGGAGGTTGTTCTCCGCCAGGACCCCGGGGCGGATGCCCTGGCGGCTCAGCTCGTTCTCGGCGGCGCTGGTGGCGGCGGGTCCGAAGCGGTGGCGCACCAGCGGGATGCTGACGAAGGCCAGGGCGATGAGCAGCTGCATGAGGGCGGCGAGGTCGGCGTTCACTTGGGGGTCTCCATCCGGTCGTTCGAGGTGTCGTTCTCGATGACCCCGACGATGCCGAACCCAGCTGACAGGCCACGGACGTTGACCTGACAGCCCCCGGCGCCGCCTGTCAGGTGCCCGCACCCCCTGTCAGGCCGAGCGGGTCAGCCGGTTCGCCAGGGTCGACAGGGTGTACGCGCCGATGCCCAGGACGACCTCCAGGGCGTTCTGGCGCGTGTAGCCGTGCGCGAGGAAGCGCTCGAGTTCCGCGTCGCTCACCGCGCCCGACGCGGCGAGGACCTGATGGGTGAACTGCCGTACGGCCGCCAGTCGTTCGGGCTGCTCCGCCGGGCCGAGCTTCGCCAGCTTCGTCTCGTGCAGGTCGATGCAGAGATGGCACTGGTTGCGTTCGGCGACGGTCAGGATGACGGTCTCGCGGGAGTGCGGGTCGAGCGTCGTGGACTCGAAGAGCGCGCTCATCTTCAGGAAGCCGTCCAGCGCGTGCGGGGACTCGGCCATGCGGGCGACGGCCTGCGGGAGGTGTCCCCAGGCGGCGGTCACGTTCTCCATGGGGCGGCGGGAGGCGGCGGGGGCGGTCTCTACGGTGTGGTCGGTGAACAAGGCGACTCCTGGGGCAGAGAGTAGAATCGACAACATGGTTGACCATGGCGATGAGAGAAACGTAAACCAGGTTGTCGATCCTGGCAAGGGAGAATCCGTCGCGGGGTACGAACTGCCGTTGCTCCTCTTCGCCGGCTTCCGCACCCTCATCGACCGGCTCCACGCCGAACTCGCCCGCCAGGGCCACCCCGACATGCGCCCCGCCCACGGCTTCGCCATGCAGGCCATCGGCGCGGGCGGCCCCCAGGGCGCCACCGCGAGCGACATCGGACGCCGCCTCGGCGTCTCCAAGCAGGCCGCGGGCAAGACCGTCGACCGCCTCCTCGCCGTCGGCTACGCCGAGCGCGCCGACGACCCGGCCGACGCCCGCCGCAAACTCGTCCGCCTCACCGCACGCGGCCACGAGGCCCTGGCCCGCTCGGCCGCGATCTTCGACGACCTGCACGCGGAGTGGTGCACGGCCCTCGGCGCCGACCGCGTACGGGACATGGAGACCGCGCTGCGGACCGTCGTACCGGCGGACACGGCGTACCGGCTCGACGCCACGAGCTGGCTCGGCGGGACCTGACGGCGGTGGCGAGTTCTCGCCACCGGCGCGCTCGGGCCGCGACTGACCCGGACGGGTGCGTGACGCGGTGGCCGCCGCCCTCGGGAGGGGCGACGGCCGTGTCCGCGAGGTGTTACCCGATCACCAGGCGAAGGCTTCCGGCGAGGGCCCCGTGCCGGGGAAGATCTCGTCCAGAGCGGCCAGGACCTCGTCGCTCAGCTCCAGCTCCAGGGCGCGCAGGGCGGACTCCAGCTGCCCGGCCGTGCGCGGGC
Source organism: Streptomyces sp. NPDC046712 (assembly GCF_040645695.1). Taxonomy (NCBI): domain Bacteria; kingdom Bacillati; phylum Actinomycetota; class Actinomycetes; order Kitasatosporales; family Streptomycetaceae; genus Streptomyces; species Streptomyces sp. NPDC046712. The sequence goes on from NZ_JBEYYW010000026.1 coordinate 30,605, forward strand.
CGACGATCGGGCCCGTGATCCCCGGCCTGGTCAGCAGCCACGCCAGGGCGGTCTCGCCGGGCTCGAGGCCGTGCTTGTCGAGGAGGTCCTCGTACGCCTGCACCTGGGCGCGGACCGCGGTGTCGGCCAGCGCCTCGGCGGTACGGCCCGAGGCGCGCCGTCCGCCCGTGGCCTCGTTCTTGATGACCCCGCCGAGCAGGCCGCCGTGCAGCGGGGACCAGGGGATGACGCCGAGCCCGTACTCCTGGGCCGCCGGGATGACCTCCATCTCGGCGCGGCGCTCGTAGAGGTTGTAGAGGCACTGCTCGCTGACGAGCCCGAACGTCCCGCGCCGGGCGGCGATCTCGTTGGCCTGAGCGATCTTGTAGCCGGGGAAGTTGGACGAGCCCGCGTAGAGGATCTTCCCCTGCTGGACCAGGACGTCGATCGCCTGCCAGATCTCCTCGAAGGGAGTGAGCCGGTCGATGTGGTGGAACTGGTACAGGTCGATGTAGTCGGTGCCGAGCCGCTTGAGGGAAGCCTCGACGGCCCGCCGGATGTTCAGCGCCGACAGCCGGTCCTCGTTGGGCCAGGTCTCGCCCTCGCGTGACATGGAGCCGTAGACCTTGGTGGCCAGGACCGTCTTCTCGCGCCGGCCGCCGCCCTGGGCGAACCAGCTGCCGATGATCTCCTCGGTGCGGCCCTTGTTCTCCCCCCATCCGTACACGTTGGCCGTGTCTACGAAGTTCAGACCCGCGTCGAGGGCGGCATCCAGGATGGCGTGACTGGTCGGTTCGTCTGTCTGTGGACCGAAGTTCATCGTGCCGAGTACGAGTCGGCTGACCTTGAGTCCGGTGCGTCCGAGCTGCGTGTACTTCATGACACCCAAGCCAACTGCTTCGAGTCCACTCCAGGCAAGAGCCGCTGTGCGGCCGTCCGTTCCGGCCGCCCGTCCCGGCCCCCTGGCAGGAGTTCCTGACAGGGATTCCCCCGTCGCCCGCCCGGCGGGGGGTCGGGGTCGTCACGGGCGATACTCGCGGACATGACATTCGACGCGATCAAGATGCCGGACACCGCGGCCTGCACCACCGCCCTGGAAGTGGCCACCGCCTACTGCTCCCCGGCACTGCTGAACCACTCGATCAGGGCCTACATATGGGCGGCCGCGTACGGCACGGAGCAGGGCATCGACTTCGATCCCGAGCTGCTGTACGTGGGCGCGATGTTCCACGACATCGCCCTGATGCCGGAGTTCGACAGCCACACCGTGGGCTTCGACGAGGCCAGCGGACACGTGGCCTGGGTCTTCGGCGCCGGCGCCGGCTGGCCGGTGGCCCGGCGGCAGCGGCTGGTGGAGGTGGTCGTCGCCCACATGCTCGACGAGGTCGACGTGCACGCGGACCCGGAGGGCTTCCTGCTGGAGCGCTCCACCAGCCTGGACATCTCCGGCCGGTACATGGACGACTTCTCCGCCGCGTTCAAGGCGGAGGTGCTCGAGCTCCACCCCCGTCTGGGCATCGCGGACGAGTTCCTCGGCTGCTTCCGCGACCAGGCCGAGCGGAAGCCGGAGAGCTCCGCGGCGGCGGCGATGCGGAACAACATCGCCGAGCGGATCCTCACGAACCAGCTCGACCGATAGCCGTCACAGGAAGCGGCGGATCGGGGCCACCGAGTGCTCCCGCATCCGCTGCAGCGCCGACCGACCCGCCCACGTCACGGGGTCGACGCACTCGCTGAGCTCGCGGTCCTGGTCGAAGTGGCCGTCCAAGGTGGCGGTCAGCTCCTCGTCCAGGACCGCGAGCACCACCTCCTCGTCGTGGTCGAGGGAACGGCGGTTGAAGTTGGCCGAGCCGACGAGGGAGAGCGTGCCGTCCATGGTGAGCACCTTGGCGTGCATCATCGACGGCCCGTACTCCCAGATCCGCACCCCCGCGTCGAGCAGGCCCTCGTACAGGCGCTGCCCGGCCAGTCGGCACACGGGCTTGTCGGTGTGCCGGCCCGGGACCAGGATCTCCACCTCGACGCCGCGTCGCGCGGCGGCCTTGAGCAGCTCGGCGAAGTACGCGTCGGGGGCGAAGTAGGCGGTGGTCAGCCGGATCCTGGTCTCCGCGGATTCGAGGACCACCCGCAGCAGGGTGCGGACGTCCTGCCAGCCGACGCTCGCCGAGCCCCGTACGACCTGGACGACGGACCGGCCCTCCGGCCGGTGCTCGACGAACCGGTCACGGTCGTCGAAGAGGGTGTCGTGGCACTCGGCCCAGTTCTGGACGAACGCGGCCGCTATCCCGTCGACCGCGGGCCCGCGCACCCGGAAGTGCGTCTCGCGCCACTCGGCCTCGTCGCGCGCGTCGCCGGACCACTCCTCGGCGATCCCGACCCCGCCGGTGAACGCGGTCGTCTCGTCGACGACGAGGACCTTGCGGTGGCAGCGGTGGTTCTGCTTGAACGGCGACAGCCACAACGGCCTGCGGAACCAGGCCACATGGACCCCGGCCCGCGCCATCCCGTCCAGCAGCTCCTGCTCGATGAGCCGGCTGCCGAAGCCGTCGAGGAGGAGCCGCACCCGGACGCCGGCCCGGGCCCGCTCCGCGAGCGCGTCCGCGAACTCCCGGGCGATGGCGCCCCGCCAGTACACGAAGGTCATCATGTCGACGGTCCGGCGGGCGGATCGGATGCTCGCGAGCATCGCCGAGAAGATCTCGTCGCCGTTGCGCAGCGGCAGCAGGCTGTTGAGCTCGGTGGCCGGCGTGCCGATCAGCCGCTCCAGGCGGCGCCGTATCCGCGCGGTTGCGCCGGAAGGGGCGGCCACCGCGGGCAGGTCCACAGGCAGGTCCTGGGCCGTCGACATGGGCTTCTCCTGGGTGATGCGGCGCCGCGGCCCCGGGTGGGGGCCGCGGCGGTTCAATGCGTGGGTCCGGGACGGGGTTCCGGTGCCGTCCCGAGGGACGAGGGGTCGAGCCAGCGGATGCTGGGAGGGACCGTGCGCCGGGTGTGGAGTGCGGCCGCGGCCGCGTGGTCGGGCAGGTCGAGAAGGTTGACGATCCGCCACCCGGGCGGAGCGTCGCCCGCCGCCGGGTCCTCGCCCAGGTAGTCCAGGTCGAGGTCCCGGCCGAGACCGGTGCCGATGCCCTTCAGATAGGCCTCCTTGCGGACCCAGAGGCGGGCGAAGACCGAGCGGCTGTCCTCCGGCGACGCCGCCTCCACCTCGCGGGTCTCCGCGTGGTGGAGAGCCGCGCCGAGTTCGGCGACGACCTCCAGCTCGGGCAGCGCCTCCACGTCGACGCCGATCGGCACCGAGGCCACCCCGACCAGCACCAGGTCACCGCCGTGCGACAGCGAGAAGTGCAGCGGCGTACGGGCCGCCCGCGCCACCGCCGGGCGGCCGTGCGGGCCGCCGCAGCAGGGGCAGGGCTCCGAGTGGAAGCGCACCGCCTCCGCCGGCACCCCCAGATAGGCGCCCAGGAGCCGGCGGAGCGTGAGGTGCGCCATCGTGTAGCGGTGCCGGTCCCGGTCCTTGACGAAGGAGGACGCCCGGCGCCGCTCGTGCTCGTCGAGGACCGACAGGTCCAGCGCCGCCGACGCCTCCTCGGGGACGCGCAGGATCCACAGGTCCGCCGCGCCGTCCGCGGGGGCGGGCAGCGAGGCGGGCCAGTCCGCCGGGAGGACGGGCGCGGTGGCCGTCATGGGGTCGCGCACCCCCCGGGGCCGGTCACCGGATGTCCTGGTTCACATGCAGGTCGGACATGGCGACGAGGATGCGCCGGTCACCGCGGAACGGCTCGCGGGCGTGGGTGGCGAGGAAGTTGTCGACCACCAGCACGTCGCCGCGCTCCCAGGGCAGGGAGACGGCCGCCTCCTTGTAGAGCTCGCCGATGAGCTCCACCGCCTCGTCCTCGATGGGCGAGCCGTCGCCGTAGAACGCGTTGCGGGGGACGCCCTGCGGCCCGTACTCGTCGAGCAGATAGCCCGCCACCTCGGCGGGGAGAGTGGAGATGTGCCAGAGGTGGGCGTGGTTGAACCACACGGTCTCGCCGGTGCGCGGATGCCGGGTGACGGCCTGGCGGACCGCCCGGGTACGCAGTCCGTCGCTGCCGATCCACTCGAACTCGGTGCGCGAGTCACGGCAGTACGCCTCGACCTCGGCCCGGTCCTCGGTCTGGAAGACGACCTGCCACGGGATGTCGAGGTCGGGGCTGTAGTTGCGCACATAGCTGACGCCGTGGCGCTGGAAGCGTTCGCGCAGCTCGGCGGGGATCTTCGCGAAGACGGCGCGCTCACTGGCGACGGGGGTGGCGCCGCCCGTCGCCGAGGGCCGGTCGCCGTAGAAGTACAGCCGGCCGGGCCAGTTGTGCGAGTACGACATCTCGTGGTGGAAGGCGATCCACTGGTCCTCGCTGAGCTCGGTCGAGGTGAAGACCTTGTCGGCGATCTCGGTGCGGGGCGCGGCCCGCTCCAGGTAGTCGAGCAGATCGGGCGAGAACGCGCGGGCCGCGGCGCCGAAGTCCTCCGGGCTGTCCAGAGCGAAGCCCCGGAAGAGCAGGGCACCGTGGCGCTCCAGCTCGTCGGTCAGCCGGGCGTGGTTGGCGGAGATCCACCGGTCCAGGCGCAGGCCGGGCTCGGCCGCCTCGACCTTCAGGAGGAACGGCTCGGGGTCCACGGGTGCGGTCGTCACCCGCCCGGCGGCGAAGTCGGTCGTCATGCCGCTGCCCCTTCCTCACCGGCGTCGGCGTCCGCGCGGACCGGGTCGGACATCGCGGCGAGGATGCGGCGGGCGCCCTCGAAGGGCTCCCGGGCGTGCGCCGTGATCATGTTCTCCACGACCAGGACGTCGCCCCGCTCCCAGTCGAAGCCCGTGGTCTCGGCCGTGAACGCGGCCCGCAGCTCGGCCAGCGTCTCGTCCTCGATCGGGGTGCCGTCGCCGTAGTACGTGTTGTACGGCAGGTCCTCCTCGTCCAGCGCCTCACGGAGACCGGTGCTGATCTCCTCGGGCAGCGAGGTGATGTGGAAGAACACCGCGTGGTTGAACCAGGTCCGCTCGCCGGACACCGGGTGGGTGTGGATCGCGGGACGGGTCTGGCGGGTGCGGAGCTGACCGCCGTCCACCCACTCGACGGCGATCCCGGCCTTCGCGCAGTACGCGGCGACCTGCTCGGGGTCCTCGGTCTGGAAGGCCTCCTGCCAGGACAGGCTGATGCCGGGGATGTAGTTGCGCACGTACTGGACGCCGAGCCGCTCGAACTTCTCGACCGTCTCGGGGCGCAGCGCGGCCAGCACCCGCCGGGAGTCGGCGAGCGGGGTGCGTCCGCCGCGCTCGGCGGGCCGCTCGCAGCAGAAGACGATCCGCATCGGCCAGTTGTCCGTGTAGGACTGCTCGTTGTGCAGCAGGATGTGCTGGTCGGCGGGGTATTCGGTGGACGTGTAGATGCCGTCCGACACCTCGGTACGGGGCGAGGAGCGCTCCCCGTACTCCAGGACCCGGTCGGACAGGGCGTCCATCACGGTGCGGAACCCGGCGGAGTCGGTGACCGCGAAGTCGCGGAAGAGGACCGCGCCGGCCCGCACGGCGAGGTCGTCGACGAGCGGCCGGTTGGCGCGGATCCACGTGGCGAGGTCCGTGCCGGGCGCGGCCGCGCGGACGAGGGCCGGCAGCGGCCGGCCGTCCTCCCACGCCTGGGGCGCGGCCTGGCCGTCCTGCGCCTGGGCCGGTGCGTCGTTCGCTTGTGTCATCAGGGGATCTCCAGATCGGTGGGGACGGCCAGGCGCGGAAGCAGCTCCGCGATCAGCTCGGCCGCCCGGTCCTTGAGGTAGAAGTGGCCGCCGGGCTGGGTGAGCAGGGCGAAGTCGCCGTCGGTCAGCTCGCCCCAGGCGCGGGCCTGGTCCGGGCTGTGCCCGGTCTCCCGGTCGCCGCGCACCGCGGTGATCGGGCAGGAGAGGACGGGCAGTTCGCGGGGGCGGTACGTCTCGATGAGCCGGTAGTCGTTGCGCAGCGGGCCCAGGACCAGTTCGAGCAGCTCGGGGTGGTCGAGGACGGCGTCGTCGATGCCGCCCAGCTCCCTGATCCGGGCCAGGAACGCGGCGTCGTCCAGGGTGTGGACGGTGCCGGGCCGCCGGGTGCCGGGGGCACCGTGACCGGAGACGACGAGGTGGTGCGGCGGGTGGCCGCCCTCCTGCAGGCGTCGGGCCACCTCGTAGGCCACCGAGGCGCCCATGCTGTGGCCGAAGAGGACCAGCGGCAGGTCGCGCATCGGCAGCAGAGCCTCGGCGACCTGGTCGGCGAGCTCGTGCAGCTCGGTGACGTACGGGTCGGCCATCCGGCCCTCCCGGCCCGGGTACTGGACCACCCGGTGGTCGTAGGCGCTGGGCAGCAGGTCCGTCCAGGGGCGGAAGAAGCTGGCCCACCCGCCGGCGTGCGGCAGGCAGACCAGCCGGACCGCCGCGGACGCGGCGGCCGGCCGGAAGCTGCGCAGCCACAGCTCCTGCGGTGAGGTGACGCGAACGGCGGGGCGGCCCGCCATCGGGTACGTCATGGGGTTCGGGCTCCGTCGGATCGTGGGGGCGCGGCCGCGGTCAGCCTCGGTACGCGCTGCGGTCGATGCGCGGGATGGGCGCCGCCGCGGGCGGCTTGGCGCCGTCCTGCTGCTCGCCGTCCCGCTGGGCCTGCAGCTGCTCGTCCACGAGGACGGCGAGCGCGGCGACCGTCGGTGCCTGCAGGAACTGCCCGATGCGCAGACCCACTCCGAGGTTCGAGCGGATCCGGGCGATCGCCCGGATCGCGAGCAGCGAGTGGCCGCCCAGATCGAAGAAGGAGTCGTACACCCCGAGCCGCTCGACCTTGAGAAGCTCCGCGCAGATCTCGGTGATCGCCACTTCGGTGGGGGTGCGCGGCGCGGTGTGCTCGGGGCCGCCGACCTGGCGGGTGCCGTCCGGCCGGGGCAGCGCGGACAGGTCCAGCTTGCCGTGGTCGCCCAGCGGCCAGCCGTCGAGGACCATCAGGTGGGCGGGCACCATCGCCTCGGGGAGCCGCTCGCGCAGGTACTCCTGGAGTGCGGGGACACGGGCCTCGCCGGTGACGTATCCGACGAGCTGCGGCTGTCCGTCCTCGTCCGGGCGGGCGGTGACCAGCGCGCCGGTGAGGTCCGGATGGGCGCGCAGGACGGCCTCGATCTCGCCGGTCTCGACGCGGTTGCCGCGGATCTTCACCTGGCTGTCGGCGCGGCCGCGGAACTCGATCGTGCCGTCCGCGCGCCAGCAGACCAGGTCGCCCGTGGCGTACAGCCGCTGCCCGGTGGCGAAGGGGTGGGGAACGAAGCTCGCCGCGGTCTGGCCGGGGCGGCCCAGGTAGCCGCGTGCGGTCTGCGCGCCGCCGATGTACAGCTGACCCGGCACGCCGACCGGCTGGGGGCGGCCGGCGGTGTCGAGGACGTACAGCTCCACACCCGGGACGGGTCGGCCGATCGGCACCCGGGTGTCGGCCGCGCCGGCGACCCGCCCGGCGGTGACGTCGATGACCGCCTCGGTGGGGCCGTACTGGTTGTGCAGCTCGGCGTTCGGGTAGCGGTCGAGGGTCCGGCCGGCGAGGGCGGCCGGCAGCTCCTCGCCGCCGCTGAGCAGCACGCGCAGGTTCTCGTGACCGCCGTCGGGGGCGTCGAGGAAGGCCGCGAGCATGGACGGCACGAAGTGGCACAGGGTGATCCGGTGCCGGTCGAGGACCTCGTGGAGGTATTCGACGTCGCGGTGGCCGCCGGGCCGGGCGCTGACCACGGTGGCGCCGGTGACCAGCGGCCACAGCAGCTCCCACAGCGACACGTCGAAGCCGAGCGGGGTCTTCTGGAGCACCCGGTCGCCGGCGGCCAGCCGGTAGTCGCGCTGCATGCCGTGCAGACGGTTGAGCAGGCCCCCGTGGGTGTTCACGACACCCTTGGGGCGGCCGGTCGAGCCGGAGGTGAAGAGGACGTACGCGGCGGAGTCCCGGGCCGTACGGGCGGGTTCGGGGCGGTGCGCGGGGCGGCGGGCCACCTCGCTGCCGGTGATGTCGAGGCGGCGCTGCCCCGGGAAGTGGCCGACGAGGTCGGCGCTGGTGATGACGAGGGCGGGTGCGCCGTCCTCGACGAGCTGGTCGAGCCGCGCCTTGGGGTAGTCGGGGTCGAGCGGCAGGTAGACCGCACCGGCCTTGAGCACGCCGAGGACGGCGGGGAGCAGTTCGGCGCCGCGGTGCAGGCAGACCGCGACCCGGTCCTCGGGCCCGATGCCCCGATCGGCCAGCAGGTGGGCCACCTGGTTGGCGCGACGGTCCAGCTCGGCGTAGCTGAGGCTCTCGCCGGTGGCGTCGATCTCCACCGCGACGGCGTCGGGGGTGGCGTCGACCTGCGCCTCGAACCACTGCGGGAGCGCGGGGCCGGTCAGCGCCTCGTCGCCGGCGTTGCTGAACTCCCGTACGACCTGGGCGAGTTCGGCGTCGCCGAGGACGGGCAGGGCGTCGACCGGGTGGTCGGGTTCGGCCGTGGCGGCGGCGAGGACGGTCTCGAAGGCGGCGGCCAGGCGGGCCGCGGTGGCCGGGTCGTACAGCTCGGTGGAGAACTCCAGCCAGCCCGCGAGGCCGCCGTCGCCGTCCGGTGCGAGCTGGACGGAGAGGTCGCAGCGCACGGTGCCGACCAGGGCGGGCAGCACCTGGCAGTCGAGGCCGGGGGCGGAGAAGGCCACCGGAGGGGTGTTGTGCAGGGCGAGCCAGTGGCGGGCGAGCGCGGTCTGGCCGGAGACGTCGCGGTCGGCCTTCAGCTCGTGGACGATCCGCTCGAACGGCACGTCCTGGTTCTCCTGCGCCCGGTTGCACACGTCACGGGTGCGCAGCAGCAGGTCGCGGAAGGTGTCTCCCCGCTCCTGCCGTACGCGCAGCGGGAGGGTGTTGACGAAGAATCCGACGACGTCCTCGAGTTCGGCGCGGCGGCGGCCCGCCATCGGGGTGCCGACGATCACGTCCTCGTCGCCCGACCAGCGGCCGAGCACCGTCGACCAGGCGGCGACCAGCGCCGCGAAGAGGGTGGCCTGGGTCTCGTCGGTGAGCCCCCGCAGCCGGGCCACGAGCTCGGCGGGGAGGGTGATCGGGGCGGTGGCGCCCGCGTAGCTGCGGTCCGCAGGGCGGGGCCGGTCGGTCGGTACGTCGTTGGCGGGAAGGTCCGCGAGCTCCTCGCGCCAGAAGTCCAGCTGCTCGTCGAGGACGCCCTGCTGCTGCCGCTCGCGCTGCCAGACGGCGAAGTCGGCGTACTGGAGGGAGGGTTCGGCCAGCTTGGGCTCCTCGCCGCCGGCCAGCGCGGCGTAGGCGGCGCCCAGTTCGCTCATCAGCAGGCCGAGCGACCAACCGTCGACCACGATGTGGTGCACGCACAGCACGAGGACCCACTCGGGCTCCTCCGCGTCGGTCACCTTCAGGAGCGCGGCACGCAGCAGGGGCGGCTTCGCGAGGTCGAAGCCCTCGGAGGCGGTCCGGGTCACCTCGGCCGTCACTCCGTCGCCGGTGACCTCCCGTACCGGAAGGTCCACGGGGAAGCTGCCGGCCGGGTGGACGACCTGCTCGACGCGGTCGCCGTCCTCCTCGATGCCCGTCCGCAGGACCTCGTGGCGGTCGATCAGGAACTCCAGGGAGCGCCGCAGCGCCTCGGCGTCCAGGTCGCCGCGCAGCCGCAGCGCACCGGAGCCGACGTACATGGCGGAGCCGGGCTGCATCCGCTCGACGACGTAGAGACGCTCCTGTCCGAAGGACAGTTCGGCGCGGGTCCGGTCGCCGTCGCGGCGCGGGATGCGGTCCGCGGCCCGGCCGGCGCCGGCTTCATCCAGCAGCTTGTCGAGGAGCCGCAGCTGCTCGGGCGAGAACGGGGTGCTCAAGGGAAATCCTCCGTGGAACGACGATGACGACGGGGCGGCACGGGCCGCGCCGGGAGCGGGTGAACCGCGCCGGGACCGGGTGGGACGACTCCCGGGCGACGCGGTCGGCTCCGGGGCGACGCGGTCGGCTCCGGGGCCGGGTGTTGGCCTCTCCCGGGAGCCGGGCGGGACGGCGGGCCGGTCAGCCGGCCGCCGCCGCCATCTCCTCGCGCAGGCTCAGCGGACGCATGTCGGTCCACACCTCGTCGATGTGCGCCAGGCATTCCTCACGGGTGCCGGCCGTGCCCTCGATCCGCCAGCCGGCGGGCGGTTCGGCGTCCGCACGCCAGATGGAGTACTGGAGCTCGTCGTTGAGCACGACGCGGTACTCGGGCTGCTGCTCGCTGCGCTCGTCGGACATGGGTGTTCCCTCTCGCTCGACTGGGGCCAGTTGACGCGGGCGGGCCGATGCGCCGCCGCACACCGGGGCCGTCGGGGGTGGTGGCACACCCACCCTGTTCACCAGGCGACTTGGGGCTGCAGGCTCCGGTGCTCGTAAGTCAACCCGGGGACGGAGGCTTTGTAATGTCGGGGCTTCTCCTGATGGGCGGCCGGGCGGGCGGCCGTGGGGTGCGGGGCCTGCCTCCTGCGCTCGGAGCGGCCGACGACGGCGGCGACCTCGGCCCGGGACGAGACGTCGAGCTTGCGGAAGATCCGGCCGAGGTGGGTCTCCACGGTCTTGTGGCTCAGTTCCAGGGCGCGTGCGATCTGCTGGTTGGTGCGGCCGCCGCTGACGAGGACGGCGATCTCCAGCTCCCGCTTGCTGAGGGCGGCGAGGCCCGGCTCGGCCTGGGTGGGGCTCGGGGCCGGGGTCGAGGCCGGCGTCCGGGGCCCGGGCACGGCGGCGGAGGCCACCTCGGACTTGAGTTCCAGGGCGAGTCCGAGCAGGTACGGGGAGTCGACGGCGGCCGCGTTGGTCTCGGCGCAGGCCGCGTGCCGTACGGCTCCGGCCAGGTCGCCCGCTTCGAGCTGGAGGCGGGCCATGGCCATGGCCAGTTGTGGGACGACACCGGTGAGGCGGCGGGCCTCGGCGATGCGCAGACTGCGGCCGAAGTGCAGGGCGGCGGCCTCCGCCCGGCCGAGCGCGGACTCGGTGGCGGCGAGCCAGTACAGGCCGTCGAGATGGCGGACCGCCACGCCGTCGGGGAGCGTGTCGAGGAGCGGGGCCGCCCGGTCGGCGTACTCCCGGGCCCGGTCGATGGCCCCGGTGCGTACGGAGGTGGCGGCGAGCAGCGCGAGCAGGCGGCCGCGTTCGGCGGCGGGCAGCTCCCCGAGCGGGGGTTCCGCGACCGCGCGGTCGGCGGCGGGTCCCTCGCCCGTCTCGAGCGCGTGGGCCAGCCGCTCGCCCAGGAGCCGGGCGTGTGCCCGCGCCTCGCGGGCGCCCGGGAGGCGGGAGGCGGCTTCCAGCTCGGCGAGGGCGGCGCGGTTGTCGCCGAGCAGCCGCCAGATACGGGCGCGGCAGCGGTGCGCGGCGGCGGAGGTGTCGGGGACGGAGGTGCCGGGGGCGGAGGTGGTGAGCGCGGCCAGGCCCTCGCGGAGGCGGCCGGTCAGGGCGAGCGCGCGGCCGAGCAGCAGCCGGGCGCGCGGGGTCCTGCCGGAGTCCGTGTCCAGGTCCATCGCGGTACGGGTCCAGGCAGCGGCCTGGACCGGGTCCTGCCACAGCCGCTCGGCGGCGGCGGTCAGCAGGACGCCCGCGCCGGCCGCGTCGCCCTCGACGGCGCTGTGCTCCAGGTGCCGTGCGAGCGGTACGGAGGCGCTGTCGCGCGGAGCGAGCAGGGCGGTGGCCCGTTCGTGGGCGCCCTGGAGCCAGCCGGAGCCGGCGGACTGGTAGGCGGCGGCGCGCAGCAGCGGGTTGCGGAAGCGCAGCCCGCGGGCGAGTGCGGTGCCGTGGACCAGGTCCTCGTGGAGCAGTTCGTCCAGCGCGGCGCGCAGGGCGGCGCCCTCAAGCTGGGAGACGCGGCCCAGGGCCGCCACGTCGAAGGGTTCGCCGAGCACGGCGGCGGACCGGGCCGCCAGCCAGCCGGCGGGCGTGAGGCCGCGGAAGTCGCGCAGGCAGTCGGTGAGGACCTCGATCGGGAGCGGGAAGGCGGCGCTTCCGCAGTGGTCGGGCACCGCGCGTAGAGCGGCGAACGCCCGCAGGAGTCCGGGGTTTCCGCCGGCCGCCGCGAGGAGGGTCTCGCAGTGGACCCGGCTGAGGTCGTCGGGCAGCAGCGAGAGCGCCTGCTCCTCGCTCAGGGGTTCGGTGGGCGTGCGTCGCAGGCGGCCGTGGGCGGCGGCCTCGGCGAGCAGGCTCCGTAGCATGCCGTCGCCCTGGCGGGGGCGGTGGGCGACCGCGAGCACGATGCGCCCGGCGGGCGGATGGCCGAGGAGGTGGGAGAGCAGGTCGAGGGAGGCGTCGTCGGCCCGGTGGGCGTCGTCGAGCGTGATGAGCAGGGGCCGTTCCGCGGCCAGCGCCTCGAGCAGCGCGTGCACGGCGCGCAGGGCGTGGTAGCGGTCGGACGGCGTGTCCGGGAGCGGGGGTGCGGCGGCGGTGAGCGCCGGGAAGATCCCGGCGAGCCGGTCGATGTGGTGGCGGGCGGGGCCGGCCAGGGCATCGGTGTCGAAGCGGACGAGGAGGTCGTCCAGGGCGTCGACGAAGATGCCGTACGGGACGGCGGAGAGGGTGGTCGTCGCGTGGCCGGCGGCAGTGCGCCAGCCGCGGGCGGCCGCGTCGCGGGTGAGCTGGCTCAGGAGGGAGGTCTTGCCGCTCCAGCGCTCGCCCGGTATCTCCACCACGGTGAGGCGCGGGGACGGTCCGTCCAGGGCCTCGAAAAGGGATTCCGCGGTCACCGGATCCACCTTTTCCTCGGTGTTGTCGTTCTTCTGGTCGGTTGCATCGAATGCGAGGGCACGGACGTCGTCGGACAAGGCGGGCGCCTTTCGGTCTCTTGCATGGCTCTGGATGCCGATCCCGAATTCCCCGGCGCGGGCCGTCCGAATTCCCGTGCCTTTCTCCTACTGCCAGCCGAGGGTGCGCTCCTCGGCGGTGGCGGTGGCGGTGGTGGCGGTGGCCGGGGCCTCGGTGGCGACGACGGCGGTCGCGGCGGCGGTGGGCTCCTGGGCCGCGGCGGTGAGCGCGGGGGAGGCGACGAGCACGGTGAGGACGACGGCGGCGAGGCGGGCGGCGAGGTTCTTCGACATGGCGTGGCTCCTTGGGGAGGGCGGACGGAAGTGGCCTGTTCCGGTCAGGGGCTCCGGCACGGCCCGGGTGGGCTCGTACCGGGCGTCGTCCCGGCCGGTGATCACCATCCTGTCCGCCTCCCGGCGGCCTTGTCAGCGGTCTGAGGCGGCACGAAGCGGCCTTTGCATAATGCGTCCACCTCCGGGCTAACCAGGGGCGGGCGGCGCGATCAGACCCTCGTAGTAGGGGGCGACCAGAGGCGCTTCGCAGCGCAGCAGGCGGACGCCGCGGAGCGCCGGGTCGAGGTCGAGGGCCCGCTCGCACACCCGCCGGGCGACGGACTCGGCGGCTTCGAGCGAGGAGGCCGCCACGAAGAGGCCGAGGACGGGATGGGGCCGGGCGTCGGCGTGCAGGGAGCCGTGGCGCACACGTTCCTCGGGCCTTGCGAGCGCGCGAACGCGGACGTCGGCGTCCGCGGGTAGAGCCGCCCCCGGTGGTGGTTCGAGGTGGGCGTGAATCAGGTACATCCTCCGACTGTGCAGAGGCGCGGACCATCTCTCCATGGAAATGGCCGGGACGCTTTCTGCCATGGCAGAAAGCGTCCCGGCGTGGCCACTCGAAGAACCGTTATCCGGACAGCATTGGCCGGAATGCGGCGCGTAGATGCACGGGGCACGCACCTCTGCGCCGCATTCCGGATGCCCGATGCGCCCCATTTGAGCGCCATGTTCCGATCGCCGTCGGTGTTCACCGGGCTCAAAGAGGGGGGTGCTATCGTGACGCGAATTTCGAGCAGAACCACGCGGGGGGTTCCAGAATGCTGACCACGTTCGGACTCGATGAAATCGCGGAACGGGTGTACCGGACACTCCTGCTCCGCCCACAGGGGGAGATCGCCGATATCGCATCGGGTGTCGGCCTGACGGCCGATGAGTTTCGCGCGAAGCTGGACCAGCTGAGCGCACTGGGATTGCTGCGGGCGCCGTCCGACGACCCGTCGGCCCTTCAGGTCGTCAGCCCCGAGGTGAGCTTCGAGGCGCTGCTCGCCCGGCAGCAGGCGGAGTTGGCCGCGCAGCAGCAGCGGATCGCCGAGTCCAGGGCGTTCGCGCAGAAGATGATCGTCGAGTACGCGAACCGGCCGATCGCCTCCCGGCCAGGAGAGCAACTCCTCGTCGGAATCGACGATATACGCGCGGAGATCGCCCGGCTGACACGGAACATCAGCACCGAGGTGATGTCCTTCGCCCCGGACGGCGCGCAGGACGCGGACACCCTGGAGGCGTCCAAACCGCTGGACGAGGAGGTGCTCGGCCGGGGTGTCCGGATGCGCACGCTGTATCTGGACTCCATACGCAACAATCCGCCCAGCGTCGCCTACGCCGACTGGCTCGCGGAGGCGGGCGGCCAGATCAGGACCGTTCCCTCCCTGCCCATCCGGATGATCATCATCGACCGGTCGATCGCCATCATCCCGGTGGACGGTGAGGACGCCGGCGCGAGCGCCGTCGTGCTGCGCGGCCACGGCACGCTGGCGGCGCTGTGCGCGCTGTTCGACCGGGTGTGGGAGTCGGGCGAGCCGCTGGGCAAGGCGAAGACGCGGGACGCCAGGGGGCTGACCGCCCAGGAGCGCGAGGCGCTGCGCCTGCTCGGCCAGGGCCTCACGGACGAGGCCATCGCCAAGCGCCTCGGCGTCTCACCGCGCACCGCGCGCCGGATCGCCGCCGACGTCATGGAACTCCTGGGCGCCAAGAGCCGCTTCCAGGCGGGCCTCCTGGCGGCCCACCGCGGCTGGCTCCCCGCGGACACCGTCTGACGACGGCCCGCGGGCCGGCCCCGCGGCCGATCGTGCCCCTTCGGCCTTGACGGGCCGAACCGCCGGGCGGGGCCGGGTCCTGCCAGGGGGCCGCCGGGGGGGCGCCCCGGCGGCGGGCCGGGCGGCGTACCGCCCAGGGCCCCGGCTCCCGCGTCAGGCGAAGACGCGGTCCTGGGCGTTGCCTCGCAGGTCGCGGGACTTGCGGAGGTCGCGGGTGGAGACCGTCTTCTTCAGCCAGCGGTCCGTGCCGTCGTAGCGCGAGGTGAACGCACGCCGGCCGTGCACCGCGAGGTAGTTGTCCACGAAGAGCAGCGAGCCCGCGCCGACCACGACGTCCTGCATCACCTTGTCCAGCGCGTCGACGAGCGCGTCCAGCGCGGCCCGCCCCTCCTCGTCGCCGGGCGTGTGGCGCATGAAGAACGGGTCGATGCGCAGGTACGGGTCCTCCGGCGCGCCGAACAGCACGGCCACCGCCTCGGGCTCGTCACGCATCTGCTGGAGCTTCGCGAGCGACGGGGCGTCCGGGTCGATCGCCCGCAGCTGCCGCAGGTGCTCGTCGTCCGGGAGGATGAAGTACCGCTTCTGCTGGAGCACGGCCCGGTGCTCCTCGCTCAGCTCGATGTCCCGCACGGACGCCAGCGTCGTCGGCACCTCGTCGATGTTCCGCACACCGAACAGGCCCAGGTAGTCGCAGCGGTACGGGTGGAACCCGTCCTCGGTGTGCCACTCGAGGAGCACGTCGCTGCCGTGCCCGCTCTGCTCCCCCTCCTCGCCGGGGATCGGCAGCACGTTCTGGACGAGCCGGCCGCGCTGCAGCGTCGACCAGCCGAAGACGTCGCCGAGGCAGGCCGTCAGCAGGGCGAGGTACGCCTCCTCGCGCCGGGTCGACGTGCTCTCCGCGGCCTTGGTCCAGTGCAGCGGGGTGGGGCCGACACCCCGGTCGTCCACCGGGAGACCCCGCACCATGCACGCGGCGGCGGGCTCCTGCGTACGGAAGCCGTGGAGGAAGCCCCGCAGCCCGGCGGGCACGTCCGGCACGAACCGCCACAGCTCGTCGCTGAAGGACGGCTCCGCGGGGTCGAGACCGGTCTCCAGGAGCCGGGCGACGACCGCTTCCAGCTGGTCGGTCTCGGCGGTGGACAGGTCGTAGGTGAGGACGGACGACATGGTTCTCTCTCTCGATCTCGAAGGTACGGAGGCGGGGGCGAAGGGGGCGGGAGGCCGGGCGCGGCAGGGCGCCCGGCCGTACGGATCAGCCCTCGGCCAGCAGCGCGGCGACTTCCGCGTCGGTCAGCGAGGCCAGCTCCGCCAGCGCCCGCTCGATCTCCTCGTCGTCGGCCGTCTCGATCCGGCCGGTGCGCGCCTCGTCGGCGATGCGCTCGACGGTCAGCTCACCGCTGATGAGTCCGGCCAGCGGCAGCTCCAGACCGAAGGCGGCGCGGACGCGCACGACGATCCGGGTGGCCTGCAGCGAGTGGCCGCCGAGCGTGAACAGGTCGTCGGTCACCGACACCTCGGGCACCCCCAGCACCTCGCACCAGATCCGGGCCACCTCGCGCTCGAAGGCGTCCCTCGGTGCGACGGCCGCGCTCGCGCGGTGGACGCCGGGCTCGGGAAGCCGGCCGCGGTCCAGCTTCCCGTTGGCCCCGGTGGGCAGTTCGGCGAGCCAGACGAAGGCAGAGGGGATCATCGCCGCGGGCAGCCGCTGCGCCAGGTACCCGCGCAGCTCGGCCGTCGGGACCTCGTCGCCGGCGGCCACGAGGTAGCCGACGAGGGCGGGTTCGTCCGCCACCGTCCGTACCACCACGGCGACTTCGGCGAGCGCCGGATGGCCGCCGAGGACGGCCTCCACCTCGGCCGGCTCGACCCGGTGGCCCCGGATCTTCACCTGCCCGTCGAGGCGGCCCAGGAAGTCGATGGTGCCGTCGGCGGACCAGCGCGCGCGGTCCCCGGTCCGGTAGAGCCGCCCGCCGGTGGCGAACGGGTCCGGCACGAACCGCTCGGCGGTCAGTCCCGGCCGGCCGAGGTAGCCGCGGGCCACCTGGACGCCGCCGATGTGCAGTTCGCCGGGTACGCCGACGGGCAGCGGCGCGCCGCGCTCGTCGAGCACGTACAGCCGGACCCCGGGCGCCGGTCCGCCGATCGGCAGCCGTACCCGGTCCGTGTCGCCGGGCTCCACCGCGTACGCGGTGACCTCGATCGCGGCCTCGGTCGGCCCGTACAGGTTGTGCAGCTCCACCCCGGGGAGCAGGGCGTGGAAGCGCGCGGCGACGGCGGGCGGCAGTTCCTCGCCGCTGCAGACGACCCGGCGCAGCACACCCGCGCACTCCCGCGCGGCCGGCTCCTCCAGGAAGGTGCGGAGCATGGAGGGCACGAAGTGGCAGGTGGCGATGGACTCCCGCTGGATCAGTTCGGCGAGGTACGTGGGGTCCTGGTGGCCGCCGGGGCGGGCGAGGACCATCGTGCCGCCGGCGCTGAGCGGCCACCACAGCTCCCAGCCGGAGACGTCGAAGCCCACGGGGGTCTTCTGCAGGACGGTCTCCCCCGGTGCGAGCCGGTGGGCGCGCTGCATCCAGTCCATCCGGTTGACGACGCCGGCGTGTTCGTTCACCACGCCCTTGGGGCGGCCGGTCGAGCCGGAGGTGTGCAGGACGTACGCCATGTTCCGGGGTACGGACACGGCCTCGGGGCGGATCGTCGGGCGGTCGTCGGCCGCCCCCTCGTCGAGCCGGATCACGGCCGGACCGCCCTGGGCCGCGGCCGCGACCGCGTCGGCGAGCGGACCGGCGGCCAGTTCGGCGGTGGTGAGCAGGACGGCGGGCCGTACGTCTTCCAGCTGGGCGGCGAGCCGTGCGGCGGGGTAGCCGGGGTCCAGGGGCAGGTAGCCGCCGCCGGACTTCAGGACGCCGAGCAGGGCGGCGACCAGCTCCGTACCGCGCGGCAGGCAGACGGCCACGGCCTGGTCCGGCCGGGTGCCGAGGTCGCGCAGCAGCCAGGCGATCCTGTTGGCGCGCTCTTCCAGTTCGCCGTAGGTGAGCCGGGCGTCGTCGGCGACGAGGGCGAGCGCGGCGGGGTCCCGGTCGGCCTGCCGCTCGAACGCCTGGTGCAGCAGCGCTGCGGGCGCCTCAGGGCTGCCGGCACCGCTCAGCTCGTCCACGATCCACCGGTGGTCCGCCTCGGGCAGGACCGGCAGGTCGGCGGCGACCGCGCCGGGCCTGCGGGGAGCGGTGTCGAGGACCGTGGTGAAGCCGTCGAGGAGCCGGCGGACCGTGTCCTCGGCGAACAGGTCGGCGGCGTAGACGGCATGTCCGGTGAGCCGTCCGTCGGGCTGCTCGGTCAGATGCAGAGAGATCTCGAACTGCGCGCCGGGCGCGGGGAGTTCGAAGGGCTCCGCGTGGACCTCGCCCGCCTGCCAGGCGGTCAGCGGGGTGTTCTGGAGGGCGAGCGCGGCGCGCACCAGCGGCGGCCGGCCGCCGGACCGCTCGGCTCCGGCGATCCGCACCATCTCGTCGTAGGGGAAGTCCTGGTGGGGATAGGCCGCCAGGCACAGCTCCCGTACCCGCCCGACCAGTTCACCGAAGGTGGGGGTGCCGGACAGGTCGACGCGCAGGGGCAGGGTGTTGACGAAGAGGCCGAGCGCGTCGGCGGTGCCGGGGCGGTTGCGGCAGGCCGCCGGGGTGCCCACCACCACGTCGTGCTGGCCGGTCCAGCGGGACAGGACGGTCGCGAAGGCGGAGAGCAGCACCATGTACGGGGTCGCGTTGCGGGCGGCGCCGTACGTCCTCAGACGCTCGGCCTGCTCGGCCCCGACCTCGAACGGCAGGGAGGCGCCCCGCCAGGACTGGGTGCTGGGCTGGGGAACGTCGAGCGGGAGTTCCAGCGCGGCGGCGCCGTCCAGGACCCCGGACCAGAACGCCTCCGCCGCGGCGCGCTCCGACTCCTCATGGACGTGGGGGCGTACGGACGGGACGGGCGCGGGCAGCGGGCGGCCGGCCAGTGCCTCCTTGTAGGCGGCGCCGAGCTCCCGCAGGAGCACGCCGAGCGACCAGCCGTCGACCGCGATGTGGTGCGCGACGATGCCGAGGCACCATTCGTCCTCGGCGAGCCGCACCAGGACGCCGCGCAGCAGGGAGCCGGAGGCCAGGTCGAAGGGGGCCTCGCCGAGGGCGTCGAGCGCCGCCCGGCAGGCGGCCTCGCGGGCGGCCGGACCGGCCTCCGCGGACACGTCGACGACCGGGACGTCCAGCGGCTCCGCGGCGCGGGCCGAGACCATCAGGGTGCCGTCCCGCGTGGTGTGGAAGGCGGCCCGCAGGGTGGGGTGGCGGGCGACGAGGGCGCTCAGGCAGCCGGTGAGCAGGTCGGTCGAGACCGGTCCGCGCAGCCGGACGCCACCGGCGATGTGGTACGCGCTGCCTGCGCCCATCTCGGCGAGCAGCCACATCCACTCCTGGGCGCGGCCGGCCCGCACGGGGGCGCCGCCGTCGACCAGCAGACCGCCGTCGGCCGACACGTCGCCGTCGGGCGCACCGCCGGCCGTCTCCGGCGCGGGCGCCACCCGCCATCCGTCGAGGCGGTCCTCCAGTTCGGCGGTGGTGATGCCGTCGAGCAGGCGCTCCACGGGCACCTCGGCGCCTGCCGTCTGGTGCAGGGCGGCGGCCAGCCGGACCGCGCGCAGCGAGTCCAGGCCGAGGGCGATGAGCGGGGTCGCCCGGTCGAGCTCCGCCGCGGGCGTGCCCAGCACGGCGGCGACGGCTTCGGCGACGGCCGAAGGAGGAGCGAGGGGGGCCGACTGCTGCGGGGCCGTGGGGGCGGCGACCCGCTTGAGCCCGTCCGAGGCCCATAGCTCCCGGCAGGTGGAGCGGCGGATCTTGCCGCTGGTGGTGCGGGGGATGGTGCCCAGGCGCACGAGCGCGATGTCGCGCGGCGCCAGGCCGTGCTCGGCGGCCACGGCCTCGCGTACGGCGGCCAGCACGCCTGGGGCGTCGTCGGGGGTGAATCCGCGCGCCACCTCGTGGACCAGGACGACCTGTTCCTCGCCGCCGTCGTCGACGGAGAAGGCGGCGGAGCGGGTCGGCTGGAGCATCGGGTGGGCGCGCTCGGCGGTCTGCTCGACGTCCTGCGGATAGTGGTTCCGGCCGCGGACCACCATCAGGTCCTTGATGCGGCCGGTGATGAACAGCTCGCCCTCGGACGTGAAGGCGAGGTCTCCGGTGCGCAGGAAAGTGCGCCCCGGGTGGCTGTCGAGCGTCGCGTGGAAGGTACGGGCGGTCTCCTCCGTACGCTCCCAGTACCCGGCGGCGACGGACGGGCCGCTGATCCACACCTCGCCCACCCCGCCGTCCGGGCAGACGCGGCCGTCGGCGACGACGAGCACCAGGTCCTCGCCCTGCGGGGTGCCGCAGCCGGTCAGCGCGAGACGGGGTCCGGACTCGGGGCCCGCGGGTTCGGCGGTGCCGTGTTCGAGGGCGGCGCGGTCGAGTTCGAGGACGCGGGGGGCGCCGCCGCGGGTCGGGCCGCCGGTGGCGAACAGTGTCGTCTCGGCCAGGCCGTAGCAGGGGTGGAAGGCGCGGGCGGAGAAGCCGGACACCTCGAAGGCGGCGGCGAACTTCTCCATGGTGGAGGGCCGTACAGGTTCGGCGCCCATCATCGCGTGGCGCCAGCTGGACAGGTCGAGGGCTGCCCTGTCCTCCTCACCGATGCGCCGGACGCACTCGAGGTACGCGAAGTCGGGGGCGGCGGAGACGGTGCCCCGGGTGCGGCTGATCGCGTCGAGCCAGAGCAGTGGCTTGCGCAGGAAGGTCATCGGGGCCATCAGAACGCTGGGGAAACCGGCGTACAGCGGCTGCAGGATGCCGCCGATCAGACCCATGTCGTGGTACGGCGGCAGCCAGCTCACGCCCCGGCTGTCCGGGCCGGAGTCGACGGCCTGCGAGATGGTGGCCGAGTTGTGCACCAGGTTGTCGTGGCGGACCATCACGCCCTTGGGGCGGCCGGTCGAGCCGGAGGTGTACTGGAGGAACGCGAGCGCCTCCGGTCGGGGACCCCGCCCGTCCCAGGTGTCGGCCAGGCCGGCGGGCAGCTCGTCCGTGATCAGCCAGGCGGGGAAGGCGGTGGCGGAGAGCTCCGGGTACTGCGTGTCGAGCGCGGTCGCCGTGGCGCGGTCGCTGAGCGCGAGGACCGCCCCGGCGTCGGTGGCGGCGGCGAGGACCATCGGCACGCCGTGGCGGCCGGTGGGCAGGTGGACGGGGACGGCGACCACGCCGGCGTACAGGCAGCCGAGGAAGCCCACGACGTAGTCGACGCCCGGCGGGTACAGCAGCAGCGCGCGCTCACCGGCGAGTCCGCGCTCGGCGAGCGCGGCGGCCACGGTCCGGGCCCTGCGGTCGATGTCCGCGTAGCTCAGGACGAGTTCGCCGGTGTCGGCGAGGAACTCGAAGGCCGTGCGGTCCGGTGTCCCGTCCGCGCGGTCGCGCAGGATGTCGACGAATGTCCCGCCGCGGGGACGGAGCGCTGAGTGCACGGTGGTGCTCCTGGGGTAGCTGCGGCCGTACGCCGTGACAGCGGGCCGGTCGGAAAGGGGCGGATCGGGCCGGAGCGGCTCAGGCCGGGTTCACAGCAGGGCCGGGGCGGCGCAGGCCGTCACGAACCTGCTGAACAGGTGGTCCTCGTGGGCGACTTCGGGGTGCCACTGCACGCCCAGGACGAACCGCTTGGCCGGGTCCTCGACCGCCTCGGCGATGCCGTCGTCGCTGAGTCCGGTGACCCGCAGGGTGCCGGGGTCGGCGACGCCCTGGTGGTGGTGGGAGTTGACGACGGCCTCGGCGCCGTAGACGGAGGCGGCGAGGGAGCCCTCGGTGAAGCGCACCGGGTGCTCGCCGAACACACCGGGCTCAGGGAGGTGCCCGGTGTGGCCGAGCACGTCGGGCAGGTGCTGGTGGAGCGTGCCGCCGTACACCAGCGTCAGCAGCTGCAGGCCCCGGCAGATGCCGAGGACGGGCAGGTCCCGTTCCAGCGCGCCGCGCAGCAGGAGCAGCTCTCCGGCGTCCCGGCCGAGCGCCGGCGGGTCGGTGCGGGGGTGCCGGGGCTGTCCGTAGCGCTCGGGGTCGATGTCGGCGCCGCCGGGCAGCATCAGCCCGTCGAGCCGGTCGAGGACGGCGTCGTCGAGGTCGTCGGGGGGCAGCACGACGGCGCGGCCGCCGTTGGCGCTGATTCCCCGCACATAGGTCTGCTGGATCATGGTGGCCTGCGTGTCCCAGATGTCCCAGCGGGCCCTGTCCTGGTACGCGGCGATGCCGATGACGGGACGGCTCATCGCGTACCGCCTCCGACACCGGCCGGGACGGCGGCCGGGGCCGGCACGGCGTCCGGCGCGAGGGTGCGCAGCGACGAGGCGCACAGCGCCAGGGCGTCCTGGAGCAGCGGGGAGTCTCCGGCGAGCGGGGCGCCGTACGGGGTACGGGTGCGCAGCGCGGCAACGCGCCGGGCGAGCTCCTCCGCCGGGGCCGTGTCGAGCACGGCGGCCACGAAGACGTCGGCCAGTTCGGTGAAGTCGTCGCCGGAAAGGCCCTGGTAGGTGGCCTCGTTGAGACCGATGCGGACACCCTGTCCGGTGAAGCCGGGCAGGCCGGCCATGAAGTTGACGCGCAGCCCGGCGGCGAAGAGCCGGTCGCTGGCCACCTTCGCGGGGACGCCGTCCGCCTCGGGGTCGAGCCACAGCTGGTGGCCGGCCGAGTAGCCGCGGTCGGCGGCCACCACGGTCAGTCCGCGTGCGGTGAGCAGTTCGCCGAAGCGGCGGGTGTTCGCGACGACGGCGCGGGCGTAGTCGAAGCCGCCGAAGTCGCGGAACTCGAGCAGGGAGATGCCGAGGCTGATGGTCGCCGCGAAGTGGTGGTTGCTGATCATGAAGTCCTGGGTCTCGCGGATGCGCCGCTCGACCTCCTTGCTCCGCGTCAGCAGCACGGCCTTCTGCGGGCCGGGGAACGTCTTGTGGGTGGAGCCGCCGAAGCTGTCCGCGCCCTCGTCCAGCGGGTTGCGGAACACACCGGCGAGGACCAGGCCGAGCCAGTGGCTGGCGTCGACGTGCACCAGCGTCTCGGGGCTCACCCGGCGGACGGTGGCCACCAGGCTCGCCACGTCCAGCGGGAAGAGGCAGTGCGACTGGTCGACGTAGAGCAGCGTCGGGCGGACCCGGCCGAGGAGTTCGGCGGCGTGGTCCAGGTCGAGCGCGTGCGGGTCGTCGCCGGTCAGGAACTCGACACGCAGGCCGAGCCGTTCGGCGACCTGCGGGGTCGCGTAGTGTCCGCCGAGGTCCGGGCTGATGGTGACGACGGTGGAGCCGGGCTCGCCGCCGAGGGTGGCCAGGGCCAGCGTCATGGCGTTCAGACCGCTGAGCGGGCGGACGGTGACGTAGTCGGCGCGGCCGAGCTCCTCCAGGAGCGGGACGGTGAGGCCCATCTCAAGGTCGCGCAGGTGCTGGGCGCCGCGGAAGTGCCAGCCGTCCGGCCTGTCGCTCTCGTTGAAGAAGTAGCGGTGGTACGCGTCGAGCATCATCGGCAGCTTGGCTATGCCGGACATGGCCGTCTCGGAGGGGACCATGCTGAGGGTGCGGTTCGCGTGCTCCTCGTTGCGCACCAGCAGCCGCATGACGTCGCCGAGGGTCGGGCTCTCGAACGGCACGGACGTGTCCTTTCCATCGGTGGTCACGGGTGGGTCGTCCTCTCGTGCAGGCGGGCGCCGGCGACCATCACCTGGCCGAGCGCGATACCGCCGTCGTTTGTCGGGACCTGCTGGTGGACGTACGCGTCGAATCCCGCTCTGCGCAGCTCGACCAGGCAGTTGACCAGCAGGAACTCATTGAGGAACACGCCGCCGGAGAGCACGATCCGGTTGGTGCCGAGCGTCCGGCGGATCTCCTCGCACCGCTCGGTCACCATGGCGACCACGGAGGAGTGGAACCGGCGGCTGACGGTCTCCACGGCCGTGCCGCGCGCCAGGTCCGCCGCGATCTCGCGGATCACCGGGCGCGGGTCGATCTCCACCACGCCGTCCCGTTCGGTACGGCCGAAGGCGTACGGCTCGGCCAGGGTGAGGTCCCGGCCCAGCAGGCCCTCCAGCTCGATCGGCCCCTGTGCCTCGTACTCGGCGTGGGAGCAGATGCCGGCCAGTGCGGCGACGCCGTCGAAGAGGCGCCCCATGCTGGAGGCGAGCGGGGCGTTGATGGAGCGCCGCACCATCGTGGTGTAGACGTGCCGGGCCTGCTCGTCGAGGACGTCGAGGGCGGGGAAGGCCGCGTGGGCGGCGTCCGGGTCGTCGTCGAAGGCGTCGAGGGCGAGGGCGAAGCCGGTACGGATCGGCTCCGTGACGGCCTTGTCCCCGCCGAGCAGCGGGATCGGCCGCAGATGGGCGGCGCGGTCCACGGAGGCGAAGGAGCCGTGCAGGAACTCGCCGCCCCAGATGGTGCCGTCCTCGCCGTAGCCGGTGCCGTCGAAGACGACCCCGAGGGTGGCGCCGTCGAGCCGGTTCTCCGCCATGCAGGACGCCATGTGGGCGTGGTGGTGCTGGACGGGGAACACCTCGCCCGAGGCTTCGCTGTCGGCGAGGACACGGGAGCGGAAAGAGGGGTGCATGTCGACCGCGACGACGGCCGGCTCCAACTCGTACAGCTCGGCCAGGTGTGCGGCGGTCTGTCGGTGCGAGGCGAAGGTCTCGTCGTTCTTCAGGTCGCCGATGTGCTGGCTGACGTAGACCTCCTGGCCCGAGCCGAGCGCCACGGTGGTCTTGAGCTCCGCGCCGTACGCCAGGATCTGGGGCAGCTCGCCGTCGACGGGCACGGGGTACGGGGCGTAGCCGCGGGCCCGCCGGACGAAGCTGACGAGCGGCTCGGCGAGCTCGGGGTGGACCGAGCGGCGCACCACCGAGTCGTCGACCCGGATGTGGATGTCCCGGTCGTGGTGCAGGACCAGGTCGGCCACCTCGAAGAGGTCGCGCAGCGCCTCCTCGTTGCGGTAGGCGATGGGGCTGCCGGAGATGTTGCCGCTCGTCATCACCAGGACGTCGAGTCCGGGCCGTTCGAGGAGCAGATGGTGCAGCGGCGCGGACGGCAGCATCACCCCGAGGTTGGGGTTGCGCGGGGCGATCGACTCCGGCAGCGCGAGCCCGGCGGCCTTGCGCAGCAGCACGACGGGGCGGGCCGGGGAGCCGAGCAGCTCGCCGTCTCCCTCGTCGAGCTCCACGAAGCGGGCGGCCGAGGCGATGTCCTCCACCATCAGCGCGAAGGGCTTGGAGTCGCGCCGCTTGCGGCGGCGCAGCAGGGCGACGGCCTCCGCGTTGCGGGCGTCCGCGACCAGGTGGAAGCCGCCGACGCTCTTGACGGCCACGATCCGGCCCGCGGCCAGCGCCTCCGTCGTCGCCGTCAGCGCCTCGTCCTCCTGGGCGACCTCGCCCTCGGGCGAGGACAGGGTCAGCCGGGGCCCGCAGGCGGGGCAGGCGTTCGGCTGGGCGTGGTAGCGCCGGTCGGCGGGGTCCTCGTACTCGGTCCGGCACCGCTCGCACATCCGGAAGACCGCCATGGTGGTCTGCTCGCGGTCGTACGGCAGGTGCTGGATCAGCGAGTAACGGGGGCCGCAGTGCGTGCAGTTGGTGAAGGGGTAGCGGTACCGGCGGTCCGCCGGGTCCCGTACCTCCGCCAGGCACGCGTCGCACACGTGCGAGTCGGGCGCCACGATGGTGCCGGCCCGGCCGTCGCGTACGCTCTCGCGGATCTCGAAGCCGCTGTACGCGTCGGCCGGTGCCAGGTCGTCGCGGCTCTCGATCCGCACCTCGTTGACCCGCGCCAGGGGCGGGGCCTGGGTGCTCAGCGCCTCGTGAAAGGCGCCGAGCACATCGGACGGTCCGCACACCAGAGTCTGCACACCGTGGTTGTCGTTGAGCACCCAGCCGGTCAGTCCGAGTCGGTGGGCGAGCGTGTGGACGAAGGGCCGGTAGCCCACGCCCTGCACCACGCCGTTGACCCGGATCAGCCACTGGCTCGGACGGGAGTCGTGGACGCTCTCCACGGACCCGGTGTCGGTGATCTGCTGCACTGGACCGCTCCGCTCAGCAGAGACGCGGGAGTTCCGCGCCCTGCAGTTCCTCGATCGTGGTGACCTTGCCGTCGGCGCCCGTCATCTCGACGCTCTGCTCGGCCCGGTCGGTGATCTCGCCGATGACCACGGCGTGCTTGCCGTAGGGGTGGGCGTGCAGCGTGGCGAGGACTTCGTCCACCGCCTCGGGGGCGACGAAGAGGGCGAGGCAGCCCTCGTTGGCCGCGTTGATCGGGTTGATGCCGAGCATGTCCGAGGCCATGCGGGTGGCGAACTCGATCGGAAGCGCCTCCTCCTGGACCGAGACGACCCGGCCGACGGCCGAGGAGTACTCGTGCAGGACGGCGTTGAGACCGCCGCGCGTGACGTCGCGCATGGAGTGCACCGCACCGCGCTCGATCAGGTCGTCGAGGCCGGCGATCATCCCGTTCAGCGGCGCGCAGTCGCTCAGGACGTTGGTCTCGAAGCCCAGGCCCTCGCGGACGGAGAGCAGGTGGACGGTGTGGTTGCCGATCGGGCCGCTGAGGATGATCCGGTCGCCGGGGCGGACCGAGGTCATGCGCAGCGGCTCCCGGTGGAAGACACCGACGCCGGTGGTGTTGAGGAAGATCTGGTCCGCCTCGCCCACGCCGACGACCTTGGTGTCACCGGCGACGA
Source organism: Streptomyces sp. NPDC046712 (assembly GCF_040645695.1). Lineage (NCBI taxonomy): Bacteria > Bacillati > Actinomycetota > Actinomycetes > Kitasatosporales > Streptomycetaceae > Streptomyces > Streptomyces sp. NPDC046712. The sequence continues at coordinate 57,213 of NZ_JBEYYW010000026.1, forward strand.
TCTTGACGCCGGCCTCCTTGGCGGTGTCCCGGATCGACTCCAGGACGCGGTGCAGGGTGGAGATCGGCAGACCGGTCTCCAGGATCATCGCCAGCGTCAGGTACTCGGGCTTCGCACCGACCACGGCGAGGTCGTTGACCGTGCCGCAGACGGCGATCTTCCCGATGTCGCCGTTGCCGAAAAGCGGCGGGTCGACCACGAAGGAGTCGGTGGTCAGGGCGATGTTGCCGGCCGGAACCGGCAGCATCGCGCTGTCCTCCATTTCCCCGGTGTACACATCTCCCAGCACATCCACCACGAAATCGACCAGCTCCCGACTGAGTCGGGCCCCGGTGCCGTGGTCAAGGACGATCTTCTGATCCAGCAAGGACTTCGTGCTCATTGCAGCGAGCCGTCTCTTTCGGCTGTAGGTGGATGGCGCGACGGAGGTGGATCCCGCCGTCTGCCGGTGTTCAGGAATTCCCGTTCTGTTACGGGTGAATTCCGGGCAAAGTCCGGTTCAGTTCCGGGTCACGGGGTCTGGACGACCTTGCGCGGCAGCTCGCCGTCCGTGTCGATGAGGCGCAGGATCTCGGCGGAGTCGACGACCGTCGCGCAGTAGCCGGCCAGCCAGTCCAGGGCGCGGACCTTGTCGGCCTCCTTGGCGGAGACGACGCAGTCGCTGGGGACGTAGACGTTGTAGCCGCGGAAGAAGGCGTCGGCGGCGGTGGTCTGGACGCAGATCTGGCCCTGCATGCCCGTCACCAGGACGGTGTCGACACCCAGCGCCTGCAGGCGCTCGTGCAGGTCGGTCTCGTAGAAGCCGCTGTCCTTGTTCTTCTCGACGAGGATGTCGGTGTCCTCCAGGAAGACCGGGAGGATCTCCGCGCCCTTGCTGCCCTTCTGCGAGGGCACGATGCCGTTGTGGAGCTCCACGTTCGGGTCGTCGGGCAGGTTGATCAGCTGCAGGTGGACGATGTGGTGACCGCGCTTGCGCATCTCGTGGAGGAAGCCGGAGAAGGCCGGGGTGGCCTCCGTGACGGCGTCGATGCGCTCCTGGTTCTTGTGGACCATGTCGTACTGGAGGTCGTTGGTGAGAACGGCGATCTTGCTCATTCGTATCTCCTCGAAAAGCGAGCGTGGATTCCTCGCGGAGCTTCTCCGCGAGGCGCATTCCATGGGCCGAAGAATCTCCCGGAAACCAGCTCCGGAAGTAGTCGGGGAAACCCCCGACCCCGCCCCCCGACATCAGCCGAGGGCGCGATGCTCCGGGGTGTGCACCATTTCGGCCAGGAGGCCGTGGTATTCCCGCATCAGTTCCTCGATGCGGCCGGCGGTGAACTGCTCGGTGCGGTACAGCACGATGCAGTGGGCGCGCTCGGCGTCGTAGCGCAGCCGGATGTTGAGGGGTCGCAGCACGTGCTGCCGCTCGGGGATCACCGGCTCCATCCGGAGGTCCCCGAGGGTGTCCGGGGTGTCGAACTCCTCCTCGGCGGTGAACTGCACATGGAACAGCCGGGCGAGCAGCCCCGGGTCCGGCAGATGCGGCTCCAACAGGTGCGGCGGCAGGTCGTGGCGCGCGAAGTCGGCGGCCGTGCGGGTCTTGACCTGCTCCAGGAGCTCGCCGAGCGTCGGGTTCGCCGACAGGTCGGTGCGGACGATCACGTCGTTGGAGAAGTCCGCGACGAGATCCCGCACATCGCTGGTGTCGCGGAACGAGATCGGGGCGCGTACGCAGATGTCCCGCTGGCCCGAGCGGCGGGCGAGCAGCGCGGTGAAGGCGGTGAGGCCCACCGTGTAGAGGGTGGTGGAGCGTTCCTTGGCGAGGCGCCGTATCCCCGCGTACAGCTCGTCGGGCATCGGTACGTCGATGCCGGTGCCGCGCTGGGAGGGAGCCGGGGGCAGCTCCAGGTCGGCCGGCAGCACGGCCTGTTCGGCTCCCGCGAGCCGCTCGGTCCAGTAGGCGATCAGCTCGGCGCCGCGGGGGCCTTCGAGCCGTTCGCGGTGCCAGGCGGCGAAGTCGGCGAACTGGACGCGCAGCGGCTCCAGCGGGGCCGGTACGCCGGCGAGCGCGGCCGTGTAGTGGGCGCCGAGGTCGCGGACGACGACCTCCACCGTCCGGGCGTCACCGATGATGTGGTGCACCATCAGGAAGACGATGTGGTCGTCCTCGGCGAGCCGCAGCAGCTTCAGCCGGGCGAGCGGGCCGTGCTCCAGGCCGAAGGGCCGGTCGCCCTCCTCCCAGACGAACGCCGTGAAGTCCTCCGGGGCGGCCTCGATCAGTTCGACCGGAAGCCGCAGGGCCGGGGCGACCACCTGGGTCAGCACCCCGGCCTCGACCCGCAGCGAACTGCGCAGCGTCTCGTGCCGGGCCACGACCGCGTTCCACGCCTCCTCGAGCAACGGAACGTCCAGCGCCCCGTACAGCCGCACGGCGGCCAGGATCGCGGGCGCCGGGCCGTCGCTCTCCGCGAGCCCCTGCCACATGCCCTCCTGGGTCACCGCGGCGCGAAACCTCAACTCCCCCGCCGGGCGCGGAAGCACCCGTATCCCCTCGGCGGCGCCCCCTCGGCGGCGACGCATCAGCGCCGCCTCCAGGCGGGCGCGGGCCGCCGGATCCGTCCTGTCCAGCTGTGTTCCCGTCATGAACCGATGGGACCAACCGGGCGGTGTCGCGGGGCAGTCAGGAGGATCCCCGACGGGGCCCGCCCGTCACTCGCCGGCGGCGAACCGGGCCAGCGCGGCGGGGGTGCGGAGGCGGTAGACCTCGCGGACGCCGACCGTGAGGTCCCGGTCCTTCAGCAGACGGACGATGCGCAGCGCGAGGAGCGAGTTGCCGCCGAGCTCGAAGAAGTCGTCGTCCGGGCCCACTTCGGCGTGGAACAGCTCGCGCCAGACCGCGAGGACGCCGTCCAGCGCGGGGTCCCCGGCCGGGCCGGCGGTCGCCGGTGTCGCAGGGGCGGTGTCCGGCGCGGGAACGGCCGGGGTCACCGGCGCTGCCTGCGGCACGGGACCGGTCGGCGCCGGGGCCGCGTCCGGGCCCGGCAGACGGGTCGTGTCCGGGGCCGGCAGGCGGGTCGTGTCCACCTTGCCGTTGACGGTCAGGGGCAGGGCGTCCACACGGGTCAGGGTCGTCGGCATCATGTACTCGGGCAGCACGCGCGCCGCGTGGCGGCGGACCTCCGTCGTGTCCGCGCCGGCGAGGACCGTGTACGCGTCCAGGCGGACCTCGCCCGCCGCGTCCCGGCCCAGGACCACCGCCGCCGCGACGACCGCCTCGTGGGTGAGCAGGACGTTCCTGATCTCGCCCAGCTCGATGCGGTAGCCCCGTACCTTCACCTGGTCGTCGAGGCGGCCCAGGTGTTCCAGCCGGCCGTCCGGGAGGAGCGCTCCGAGGTCGCCGCTGAGGTAGAGGCGGCCGGGGCCGTCGGGGTCCGGGACGAAGCGGCGGGCGGTGAGCTCGGGCTGGTTCAGGTACTCCAGGGCCACCCCGTCGCCGGCCACCGCGATCTCGCCGGGCGAGCCGGGCGGCAGCAGCCTGCCCCGGCCGTCCAGGATCCGCACGGACCAGCCCGGGATCGCCCGGCCCACCGAGCGTGAGCCGCTCAGGGCCTCGGCACGGGTCACGGTCTGCGCGGTGACGTGCACGGTCGTCTCGGTGATGCCGAACATGTTGACCACCCGGCACCCGGACTCCGGGTGCGCGTCGAACCAGGGGGTCAGCGACCGCGCGTCCAGCGGCTCCCCGCCGAAGATCACCAGCCGGACGTCCAGCGTCCCCCGCCCCGGCCCCCGCTCCAGTTCGAGCAGGCGGGCGAAGGCCGAAGGCGTCTGACTGAGGACGGTCACCCGCTCCTTGGAGAGCAGTTCACGGAAGTCCTCGGGGGACCGGCAGGTCCAGTACGGGACGACGACGAGCCGCCCGCCGGTGAGCAGGCACCCCCAGATCTCCCACACCGAGAAGTCGAAGGCCGCCGAGTGGAACCAGGACCAGACGTCGCCCGGTCCGAGGCCGAAGTCGGGCGCGGTCGCGCTCAGCAGGTCGGACACGTTGCGGTGCGGGACGACGACGCCCTTGGGCCGGCCCGTGGAGCCGGAGGTGTAGATCACGTACGCGGGGTCGTCGGGGCCGGTGCCGGTGACCGGCGGCTCCTCGGGAGCGCCCTCCGCCAGCTCCTCCAGACGGGCCTGCTCCACGGCGACGCCCGCCGCGAACGGCGCGGCGTCGGCCGTCCCGGTGCCGACGAGGACGACGGAGAGGCCCGCGTCCTCGGCCGTGTAGGCGAGCCGCTCGGCCGGACTCGTGGGGTCCATGGGTACGTAGACGGCCCCGGCGGTCATGACGGCGAGCAGCACGACGACCAGGTCCGCGCCGCGGTCCAGGCAGACCCCGACCCGGTCGCGCGGGGCGACCCCGAGGCCCCGCAGGGCATGGGCCAGGCGACCGGCCCGGCGGGCGAGCTGACGGTAGGTCACGGTGGTGTCGCCGTCGACCAGGGCGACGGCGTGCGGGTCGGCGGCGGCGCGGGCCAGCACTTGCTCGTGCACGGTCCCGGCCCGGCGTCCGGCGGTACGCGGGGTGCTCCCCAGGTCCAGGACGCGCCGCCGCTCGGCCGCGTCCATCAGCTCCACCTCGGCCAGCGGCCGGTCCTGCGGTCCGGTCGTCAACGCGGTGAGCGCCGCGCCCAGTTGCCGTACGAGCGGCTCCGCCCGCCAGTCGGGGATCTCCCCCGGCCGGTACCAGGCGGTGGCCGTGTCCCCGGCGACGTGCAGGGTCAGCGCGTGCCGGGTGTCCAGCGGCGGCAGTACGTGAGTGCGCCCGGCGGGGTCCGGAGCGGGGTCGACCCGCAGGGCGAAGCGGATGCCGCCGGAGTCCGGCCCACGGTCGGCACGCGCGCGGTACTCCGCGACCGTGCGGTCCTCGTCGGCCTCGCCGGGCAGGCCGACGGTGTACGTCGCCCCGTCCGCCAGGACGTCGAGCACCGGCCGCCGAGCGGCCCACGAGCGGGCGAGGACGAGTCCGAACGCGCCGGCGAGGTCGGTGACCCCGGCGGCCGGCAGCTCGACGGGGAGCGCCGCGAGGGAGCCGTCGAGGGGCGTCAGCGGCGCGGGTACGGCGTCTCCCGGAACGGGCCCGAGCAGCGCGGCCGCGACGGCGTCCAGGTCGTGGTCGTGACCGCCGGACAGGACGAGCTCGCGCACACCGTCCTCGTACGCGAGCACCACGGCCCGCACGCCGGCCCCGCCGAGCGGAGCGTGCAGCTCCGCGGCGCGGCGGCGCTCGGCGAGGGGCCCGTCCGACGGACCGGCGACGGGCTCCGTCCACAGCCGGACCGCGGCCGCCCCTTCGTCGAGGACGGCGCCACCGGGCACCCGGTGGACGGCTCCGTGGTGGGACGACCCGCGCCCGACGGCGCCTCCGGCACGCTCCGATGACACGTCAACTCCTGAAGAACCTGGAAGGGAAGAGAAGAGAAAGGCGGCGCCTCAGCGGACGCTGTAGCCGCCGTCGACCGTGACCACGCTTCCGGTCGCGGACCGCGACTCGTCCGTGGCCAGCCAGAGCACCGCCCCGGCCACGTCCTCGGCCTCCACGAGGGCGTTCGTCGGCTGCTGGGTGATGAACGCCTCCTCGTGCTCGGCCGGGTCGAGGCCGATGGAGCGGCCGATCTCGGCGAGCATCCGGCCCTCGCCGTGGCCCGTGTCGCGCACCGAGCCGGGGCAGACCGCGTTGACCCGCACCCGGTACGGCGCGTAGTCCAGTGCCGCCGCCCGGGTCAGGCCGATCAGGCCGTGCTTGGAGGCCACGTACCCGGCGAAGTTGCGGTAGCCGACCAGGCCCGCGGTGGAGGCGATGTTGACGATGGAGCCGGCACGCCGCTCGGTCATCCCCGGGCCGACGGCCTTGATCATGCGCCAGGGCGCGTTGAGGTTGGTGTCCATCATCACGGACCAGTCGCTCTCGCCGACCTCGTGCACGATCCGGCCCGAAGGCCCCGCGATCCCGGCGTTGTTGACGAGGACGTCCACCTGTCCGAAGCGTGCGGCGGCCTCGGCGACGACGCGCTCGGCCTCGTCCTCGCGGCGTACGTCCGCGCGTACGGTCAGGACGGCGGCGCCCCGCTCACGGCACAGCCGTGCCGTGTACTCCAGCTGGGCGGCGGACGCCATCGGGTACGGCACCCCGGCCACTTCTGCCGCGATGTCGACGAGTACGAGCGCGGCCTGCTCCGCGGCGAGCGCGAGCGCGCACGCCCGCCCGATGCCCCGGCCGGCGCCGGTGACGATCGCGGTCCTGCCGGTCAGCCGGCCGGTCACGGGGCCACCCCGGCCACGGTGGCCTCCGCGACGAGGTCGAGGAGGGCGGCCCAGCCGTCGACGAGGTACATGTGCCCGCCGTCGATCTCCGCCTGGGTGAACCCGGCGGAGGTGATCTCCCGCCATTCGGCGAGCTCCGCCGCCGAGACGAGGTCGTCGGATGCTCCCCGTACGGCGAGGACCGGGACGTCGATCGGTCCGGTGGCGGTGTGCACGTAGTTCTCGTGCATCGCCACGTCGGTACGGAGCGTGGGCAGGATCAGCTCCCGCAGCTCCGGCTCGTCCAGGGCGGGGTGCTTGTACCCGGCGATCTCGGCGACACCGGCCACGAACGCGTCGTCCGGAAGCCCGGTGACCCGCCCGGCCCGTGGGGTGCCGGGACGGTTGGACCCGCTCACGACCAGGGTCGGCGCGATGCCGGGCGCCTGCTCCGCGAGCCTGCGGACGGTCTCGTACGCGAGGAGCGCGCCGTAGCTGTGGCCGAAGACGGCCACGCGCTCGGCGCCGTCGATCTCGGCCAGCAGCTCGGGCACGATGCGCGCCATCAGGGTGTCCAGGTCGGTGCACTCCTCCTCCGCGAGGCGGCGCTCACGGCCGGGGAGCTGCACGGGGACGATCCGCAGGTCGTCGCGGTGGCCGAGCCAGGGGTGGAAGAAGCTGGCGCCCGCCCCGGCAGGGGGGAAGCACAGTACGGGAGTGGACATGTCTCTCCAGGGATCGGATCGGGGGCGGTTCAGACGGCGGACGGGCCGGTGCCGGCATCGGCCGCGGCGGCGGCTTCGGCCTCTTCGGCCGCCAGCGCCTCCAGCAGCCGCCAGGCCACCTCCTCGACGGTGAAGTTGGCGTACAGCTCGCGGACCGCGAGCCCGATGCCGAACTCCTCGCGCAGCCGCGCCGTCAGCCGGACGGCGGCCAGCGACTGTCCGCCGAGGTCGAAGAAGTTGTCGTGCACCCCGACGCGTTCCCGTCCGAGGAGTTCGGCCCAGATCAGGGCCACCGCCTCCTCCAGGGGCGTGCGCGGCGCCACGTACACGGCCGGTCCGGTGGCCTGCGGGGTCGCTGCGGCGGCCGGCGCGGTCTGGGCGGGCCGGGTCGCGGGGCCGGTCACGCCCGGGACGGCGGAGAGGGGCAGCGCCGACCGGTCGGCCAGCCACTCCCACACCGCGAGGAGGTCCTTCGCGAGGGCGGCGACGGTGTCCGCGTCGAACAGCCCGCTGTCGTACTCCAGCACGCCGTGCAGTGCCTCGGCGCCGGGCCGGAGGTCGAGGACGAGCGGGGCCTTGGCCGTGCCGATGCCGACCGGGATCTGCTCCCACTCCAGACCCGCCGGGCTCCAGTTCTCCTCGCGGGCGGACTGCAGCACCATCATCACCTGCCCGGCCGCCGAGCGGTCGCGCTCCGCGCCCGGGCCGCCGAGGAGGTTCGCGGCCTGCTCGAAGGGCAGTTCCTCGTGGTCGTAGGCGCCGAGGCAGGTCTCCCGTACGCGGGCGAGGACCTCCTCCGCGTCCGGATCGCCGGAGAGGTCGGTCCGCAGCAGGAGCGGGTTGACGAAGTAGCCGATGATCTCCTCGAGTTCGGGGCGGGAGCGGCCCGATACCGGGGAGAGGACCGTGATGTCGTCCTGGGTGCACCACCGGCCGAGGAGGGCGTCGAAGCCTGCCAGCAGGATCATGAAGAGGGTGGCGTCGCCCTTGCGGGCTGCCGCCTCCAGCCGCCCGGCCAGCCCGGCGGGCACGGTGAACTCGTGCAGCGCGCCGGCCGACGGAGACGGCTGTGTGCCGCCCCGCGCCTCGGCCCGGACGGGCAGGTTCAGCGGCGCGGCGCCCGCCAGCCGTCCGGACCAGTACGCGGTCAGCCGGTCGAGGTGCGCACCGCTCAGCAGATCGCGCTGCCAGACGGCGAAGTCGGCGTACTGGATGGCCAGTTCGGGCAGCTCCAGCGGCTCGCCCGCCACCTCGGCCGCGTAGTGCAGCAGCAGCTCGCGCAGCAGGATCGCCGAGGACTCGCCGTCGGTGATGATGTGGTGCATCACCAGCACCGCGACATGGTGGTCAGGCGCCAGACGCAGCAGCCGCAGGCGGACCAGCGGCCCCGCCGCCAGGTCGAACGGCGTCTCGACCTCGCGCTGGACGAGCGCGTCCACCTCGTCGGCGGTCACCTCGGCCACCGGCACGCTCAGCGGTGCGACGGGGCCGATCACCTGGACCGGTACGCCCGCGTCGAGCCGGAAGACCGTCCGCAGGGTCTCGTGGCGCGCGGCCACCGCGTTGAGCGCCGCCGTCAGGGCCGGCACATCGAGCGCGCCGCGCAGCCGGATGCCCGCGACGACGTGGTAGGCCGAGCGGCCGGGGTCGATCTGGTGCTGCAGCCAGAGGCTCTGCTGGGCGAACGACGTGGTGATCGCCAGCGACTGCTCAGCCATCGGGAGTGGACCTCCTGGGTCGGACGGGACCGGTCCACCGCATCCTGCGCCCGCCCCCGCCCGCGCGGCAGTCGGGAAGACCCCTGACTGACCTGGTGCTCCGCGTGATGCCAGAGTTGCTGCCTCCATGGATCACTCCATAGATCACGGAGGCCCCCACATGCAGTACCGCCCGATGACCGAGAGCGATCTGGACGCCGTCCTCGCCTGGGACGTCAAGGAGCCCGTCGCCTGGATCGGCGCCGACCGCTACCGCGAGGAGACCGAGGCCCGGCAGTGCCGCCCGGAATGGACCTGGATCGCCGAGGAGGACGGCCGGATCCTCGCGCGGGCCCTGTGGTGGGGCCGCTCCGACAGCGAGCGCCCGATCACCCTGGACTGTCTGACCGTGCACGAGTCGGTCACCGAGCCGGCCGCGCTCGCCGCCGGGCTGCTCGCCGCCGCGCACGCGGTCTTCGCGGAGCAGGGTGCCACCACCCCGCCCGCGTACAACATCATGCTTCCGCAGGACCAGGGCGACGAGGCCGGCCGGATCGCCGCCGCCGCATGGCGCGAGGAGGCGGCGCGGCGCGCCGGGCTGACCGAGCGGATCCAGCGGCTGCGCTTCGAATGGGCGCCGGAGGCCGGTGCCCCCGAGCCCTCGGACCGGCTCGTCTTCACCGCCGAGCCCGACGACGAGGCGTTCGTCGAGGTGTTCCGCCAGGTCGCACGCGGCAGCCTGGACAGCGAGACCATCGCCAACGTCGCGTCCATGGGCGAGGAGGGCGCCGCCCGCGACGACCTCGAGTTCTACACGGGCTGCCCCGGCAAGCGGGAGTGGTGGCGGCTGGCTCACACCCCGGACGGGCGGCTCGCCGGCTTCGCGATCCCCTCCCGAACCCCGTACGGGCCGAACGTCGGCTACCTCGGCGTCGTCCCCGAGCTGCGCGGGCAGCGCTACATCGACGAGATCCTCGGCGAGATCACGCGCTTCCACGCCGGTGAGGGCGCCGAGCGGATCACCGCCACGACGGACTCCACCAACGTCCCGATGGCCAATGCCTTCCGCCGGGGCGGATACCGCGTCAGCGAGATCCGCGTGATCCTGGCGGCGCCCGCCGCCTGACGGAGGCGTTGTCAGGGGTTCCCCCGACTGCTGCGGACCGGTGGGCGCGGCCAGGATCGGAAGCATGGAGGTACGGACGGACCGTGCTCCCGATCCAGTGAGAGGCAGCCCACCGTGTCCGACGCGTTCGCCCCGACCACGCTTGCCGCCGCCGAGTCCCGGGCGGCGCACGACCTGTCCGCCCAGGGGCACCACCTGCTGGCCGCCGCCCCGCTGTCCGAGCTCGTCGGCGCCGGCGCCGAGGACTGGGCGCGCTTCGCCCGGCACTGGGACGATCTCACCGTCGACCGCTACATGCGCGACAACGGCACCTACCGCTACCGCCGTTACGGCCACTTCCACCTGGACGCGACGACCGGCACGCTGACGGCCCAGCCGCACGCCCCCTACGCGCAGGACCTCACGGTCAACCCGCTCAACGGCGGCCAGCAGCGCCACTTCGACCCGCTCACCGAGGAGTTCCTCGCCGACCCGCTGACGCGGGCGACGGTGCTCACGCTCGGCCGGATCTTCACCGCGGCCGAGGGCGTCGGCACATGGGACGTGAAGCTGCACCCGTTCCGCATCGTGACCAGCCCAGGCCAGGTCGGCAAGCCCGCCCCGCAGGGCAGGCACCGCGACGGGTCCACCTTCGTCACCTCGCTGCTGGTCAACCGGCACAACGTCAGCGGCGGCGAGTCCTCCCTCTACAGCGAGGACGGCGAGCAGCTCCTTGCCGTGACCCTCGCCGAGCCGGGCGACCAGCTCCTCGTGGACGACCGGCGCGTCCTGCACGACGTCACCGCGCTGCAGCCGGTGGACCCCACGCAGCCCGCCCACCGTGACGTGCTGATCGTCGACTTCGACCTTCTCTGAGCCGACCTCTCCCCTCCGGCAGCCCCCCTCCGACCATGACGCCCCAGGAGTGACCGACCGATGTCCGAGTTGAACCGCGCGATCAGCGAGCTGTCCCCTGAGCGGCGCGCCCTGCTCAGCCTGCGGCTCGCCCAGGGGCGGGCTCGGCAGGACGCCGTCCCCCGGCTGCCGCGCACACCCGGCGTCAGCCGCCACCGCGCGTCCCAGGGCCAGGAGCGGCTGTACTTCCAGCACGAGCTGGCGCCCGACGCCGTCACCTACCTGCTGCCCATCGTGCTGCGGCTGCGCGGCGCGCTGGACGAGGAGGCCCTGCGCACGGCCCTGGGGACCGTCGTCGACCGACACGAGGCGCTGCGCACCGGCTTCGAGCTCACCCCCGACCAGGGTCTGACGCAGGTCGTCCACGCCCCGGGCGAGGTCCCGGTCGACCTCGTGGCCGCGCAGGCCGCGGCCGGCGACGTGGACGCCCTCGTGGCGGAGCTCACCACCCGGCCGTTCGACCTCGCCGCGCCCGGTCTGCTGCGCGCGGGCCTCTGGCGGGTCGGCGAGGAGTCCCAGGGGACCCGGTCCTGGGTGTTCGCCCTGTGCGTGCACCACATCGCGGTCGACGGCTGGTCCCTCGGCGTCCTGGTCGACGAGCTGATGGAGGCGTACACCGCGGCCGTCGAGAACCGTGCCGCAGAACTTCCCGAACTGCCCGTGCAGTACGCCGACTTCGCCGCCTGGCAGCGTGAGCGCGCCGACGGCGAGGCGGCGGCCGGACACCTCGCGTACTGGCGCGAGGCCCTGGAGGGCGCCGCCGAACTGCACCTGCCCGGCGACCGGACCCGGCCCACCGAGCCCTCGTACCGGGGCGGGGCCGTACCGCTGCGGCTCTCCCCCGAGCTGACGGAGCGCCTCACCGCGCTCGGCAAGTCCGAGCAGACCACCCTGTTCAGCGTCCTGCTCGCCGCCTACGCGGTGGTCCTGCACCGCTGGTCCGGCCAGCGGGACCTGGTCGTCGGCACCCCTGTCGCGGGCCGTTCGCGCCCCGAACTGGAGCGCCTCGTCGGCTTCTTCGTCAACACCCTGCCGCTGCGCCTCGACGTGGACGGCGCCGCGCCGTTCCGCGCGCTGCTGCGCCAGGCGGGCGACCGCACCGTGGCCGCCATGAGCCACCAGGACGTCCCGTACGAGCGGATCGCGCAGGCGGTCGGCGGTGACCAGGCGGCGGGCCGGGGCGGCGCGCTGCTGCACACCCTGCTCGCCCTGCGGAACGTGCCCTTCGGCGAACTGCGGCTGCCCGGCGTCGAGGTGGACATCGACGACACCACCAGCGCCGGCGCCGACCTCGACCTGACTCTGGAGTTCTCGCCGACCCCCGACGGCGGCCTGTCCGGCTGGCTCGGCTACGCCCTCGACCTCTACGACGCCGAGACGGCCGCCCGGATCGGCGAGGCCGTCGAGACGGTCCTGGCGGCGGTCGCCGCCGACGGCTCCACGGACGTGCGCCGGCTCCCGGTGATGTCCGAGGACCAGCGCGAGCGGCTCCTGGCCATGAGCGGCCCGGCCTCCGCCGCCTGCCCGCCCCGGCTGCTCACCGACTGGTTCGCCGACCAGGTCGCCGCCACCCCCGACGCGGTGGCCGTCATCGCCGACTCCGGCGACGACGCCGTCCCCTCCCCCTCCCTGACCTTCCGCGAACTGGACGAGCGCTCCAGCCGGCTGGCGCACTGGCTGCGGGACACGGGGGTCCGCACCGAGGACCGGGTGGGCCTGTGCCTGCCGCGCGGACTCGACTTCATGGTCGCCCTGTTCGGTGTGTTCAAGGCCGGCGCCGTGTACGTCCCGCTGGAGCCGGACCACCCGGCCGAGCGCCACGAGCAGCTGATCCGTGACGCCCGTACGGTGCGGGTGCTGACCCTCGCCGAGCTGGCCGGCCGGATCCCGGCCGTCACCCCGCCCGGCCGGGACACCGCCGTGGAGACCGTCGCCCTCGACACCCTCGACGCCGAGCTCTCCGTGCGTCCGGCCGACCGGCCGAGCCTCGCGCTGACCCCGGACAACGCCGCGTACGTCCTCTACACCTCGGGCTCCACCGGGCAGCCCAAGGGCGTCGTCGTCCCGCACCGCGCGATCTCCAACCGGGTGCGCGAGATGATCGACTCGCTCGGGTTCGGACCGGACGACACCGTCCTGCACAAGACGCCGATCACCGCCGACCCCTCCCTGTGGGAGATCCTGGTGCCGCCGCTGAGCGGCGCCCGCCAGGTCATGGCCCTCCCCCGCCGCAACACCGACGCCCGCTACGTCCACGAGGTGCTGGTCCGGCACGGGGTCACCGCCACCGACTTCGTCCCCTCCACGCTCCGCCCGGTGGTCGCCGAGCCCGGCTTCGCCGAGGCCGCGCGCACCCTGCGCATCGCGCAGAGCGGCGGCGAGGAGCTGACCGCCGAACTCGCCGGCCGCTTCCTCGAACTCGCCCCGCACGCCGACCTCTACAACTGCTACGGCCCCACCGAGTCCACCATCGACGTCGCCATGCACCGCGTGCCGGTACCGGTCCCCCAGCCGGTGCCGATCGGCTCGCCGATCGCGGGCGTGAAGCTGTACGTCCTCGACGACCTCGGCCGCATCCAGCCGATCGGCGTCGCCGGTGAACTCCTCATCGGCGGCGTGCAGTTGGCCCGCGGCTACCTCGACCGCCCCGGGCAGACCGCCGAGCGCTACGTGCCCCACCCCTTCGCACCCGGCGAGCGGCTGTACCGCACCGGCGACCGGGCCCGCTGGAAGGCGGACGGCACGCTGGAGTTCCTCGGCCGGCTCGACCACCAGGTCAAGATCCGCGGCTACCGGGTGGAGCCCGCCGAGGTGGAGACGGCGCTGCGCACGCACCCGTCGGTCGCCGAGGCCACCGTCCTCGCCCTGCCCGACCGTCAGGGCGATCTGAGCCTCGCCGCGTACGTCACCGCCGTCGAGGGCACGACCGTGCCGGGCGCCGACGCGCTCCGCCGCCACCTGGGCCGGATCGTCCCGACCCCGATGATCCCGGCCTCGTACACCGTCCTCGACGTCTTCCCGCTGACCCCGAACGGCAAGGTCGACCGCGCGGCGCTGCCGCTGCCCGGCGCGGGCGGCCCCGCGACCGGCGCCGAGCACGTGGCGCCCTCCGACGACGTCCAGCGGGTCCTCGCCGGTGTGTGGGAGCAGGCGCTCGGGGTCCCCGGCATCGGTGTGCACGACGACTTCTTCACCCTGGGCGGCCACTCGCTGCTCGCGACGCTGGTCGTCTCCAACATCCGGCAGCTGTTCCGGATCGAACTGCCGCTGCACTTCTTCATCGAGGCGCCGACCGTGGCGGCCCTCGCCGACCTGGTCCGCGCGCAGGGCGCGGAGGCCGGCATCGACATCGACCGGGTGGCCGACCTGGTCCTGAAGGTCCAGCGGATGTCCGCCGCCGAGGTGGACGCGGGCCTGCGCGCCTGACCGCGGCTGCCCGTTCCCGGGTCCGAACGCCCGGGCCGTACGCCCGGGCGTTACGCCCGCCCCACCGCGACCGACGCCGACCGGCCGCCACCCGCACGGGAACCCGATCCATGCCGGCCGCACCTCACCCCACCCCGACCTGACAGAAAGGCACGACCGTGGCGACGCAGACCATGGCGCCGGCGGCCGCGGACCGCGGCGGATTCGCCGCCGGCTTCCGCCGCCTGTGGAGCGCCACCACGCTCTCCGGACTCGGCGACGGCATCCGGATCACCGCGTTCGCGGTCTTCGCCGCCGCGCTCACCGAGGACCCGTTCCTCGTGGCGCTGGTGACGGTGGCCTCGCGGCTGCCCTGGCTGTTCGTGGGGCCCTTCGCCGGGACGCTGGCCGACTCCGTCGACCGGTGGCGGGCGCTGTGGCTCTGCGACCTCGCGCGGGCCGCGGTCATCGGCCTGTTCGCCCTGCTCGCGTTCACCGGGCAGGTGGGCATCGCCGTCCTCGCGGTCACCGCGTTCGTCCTCAGCTCGATCGAGACGCTCGCGGAGAACCTGTCCCAGGCGGTGGTGCCCGATGTGACCGGCGGCGCCTCGCTGGACTCCGCCAACAGCCGTCTGATGGGCGGGCAGTTCGTCACCACGGAGTTCCTCGGGGCGCCCCTCGGCGCGTTCCTGTTCTCCACCTCCCACGCGCTCCCCTTCGCCCTGGACACGATCTCCTTCGGTCTCTCGGCGCTGCTGATCCTCTCCGTCCGCCGATCGCGCGGGGCCGAGACGGCCACCGTCGCGGCCGCCCCGGCCACCGAGCGGATGACGCCCCGCCGACTGCGCGAGCAGACGGCCGAGGGCATCCGCTGGCTGCGCGGCCACCGCACGCTGCGCACGGTCTGTGTGCTGATCGGCACCCTGAACTTCTCGATCCTGGCCGTGCTGTCCATCGCCGTCCTGTACGCCCTGGAGACCCTTGGGATCGGCGAGAACGCGTACGGGCTGCTCATGGTCCTCGTCGCGGTGGGCGGACTCGTCGGCCTGCTCGTCGCGCCGCTCGTGGTGAAGCGGATCGGCCGCGGCCGCACTCTTCAGCTGGCGTTCGCGCTCTGCCCGCCGGCCTTCCTCGTCCCCGGCCTCACCGACAACCCGTTCCTCGCCGCGGGCACGCTGAGCCTCGTCGGCGCCGCCATCTCGCTGGCGAACGTCGTCACCATCTCGCTGCGCCAGGTCCTCGTCCCCACCCAGCTGTTCGGCCGGGTCAACGGTGCCTACCGGCTCGTCGTCAACGGCGTGTCCCCGGTCGGCGGCCTGGTCGGCGGCGTGGTCGCCGACCAGTTCGGCCTGCGCGCCCCGTTCCTGATGTCGGCGGTCCTGATGACCGCCGTGACGGTGGTGGCGCTGGTGATGCTGCCGCCGAAGAGCCTGGACATCGAGGACAAGGAGAACGGCTCGCCCGAGCCGGCATCCGAGGCGGCGTCCAGCACGCCGTCCGACACGGCGCCCGACGCAGCCTCCGAGGCGGCGTCCGACACGGCGTCCGACGCGACCCCCGACGCAGCCCCCGACACGCCGTCCGCGCCCGAAGTCCCCGCACCCTCGCCCCCCGCCGCAGCGTCCTCGCGACGATGGCTGCGCCCGCGCCACCGCGCCCAGGCCCTCGTCGTCGCCCTGGCCGCCGCGGCCGCCGCCGTCAGCGCCTGGACCACCGTCGCCGGCCCCGCCCCGCTCCCCGCCGACGCCCCCGCGAGCGCCTTCTCGGCCGACCGCGCCCACGCGAAGCTCAGCGCGCTCTCCGACAACCCCCACCCCATCGGCACCCCCGAACACGACAAGGTCCGCGACCGGATCGTCGCCGAACTCCGCGCCCTCGGGCTCACCCCCCGCGTCGACAGCGCGGTCAGCACGGACACCGGCTCGGGCGCCGCACTCTCCGCCCACGTCCAGAACATCAGCGCCACCCTGCCGGGCACGAACCCCACGGGCCGCGTGCTCCTCGTGGCGCACTACGACTCCGTCGAGATCGGCCCCGGCGCCTCCGACGACGGACTCGGGGTGTCCTCCCTCCTGGAGTCCGCCCGTGCGCTGACCTCAGGACCCGCCCAGCGCAACGACATCACCTTCCTCTTCACCGACGGCGAGGAGCCGGGCCTGATGGGCGCCCGGGCCTTCACCGCGGCCGGGGTCTCCGACCCCGACCGCACGGTGGTGATCAACCTGGAGGCGCGCGGCACGTCCGGGCGCGTGGTGATGTTCGAGACCGGCGCGCACAACAGCGCCCTGGTCCCGACGCTGGCCGACGTGCCGCCGGTCGCCACCTCGTTCTCGTACGAGATCTACCGCCTGCTCGCCCAGGACACCGACCTCTCCGAGCTCCGCCGCACCGGCCTGACCGGCCTCAACTTCGCGGTGCTGGGCGGCTCCGCGAACTACCACACCCCGCAGGACAACCTGGCGAACATCGACCGCTCCAGCCTGCAGGACATGGGCTCCGCCGCCCTGTCCTCGGCCCGCGCGCTCGCCGCGAGCGACCTCGGGAAGGTGGCCGGGCACACCGACGCCACGTACTTCACCCTCTTCGGCCTCCTGCTGTACTACCCGGCCGCGCTGGTCCTGCCGCTCGCCGCGGCGACCGCGCTCGCACTCGCCGCCGCCCTGTGGTTCGCCCGCCGGCGCGGCGCGATCCGGCTGCGGGCCGTCGGCGCGGTGGCCGCCGGCCTGCCGCTGCCGCTGCTCGGGGCGGCCGCCACCGGCTGGCTCGGCTGGGAGCTGCTCACCCTGATCCGCCCGGACTACCGGGGCCTCATGCTGGGCGACCCGTATCGGCCGGAGCTGCCCGCCCTCGGCCTGACCGTCGTGGCCGTAGCGCTGACCTGGGCGTGGACGGCGTTCCTGCGCCGCGTCCGGCCGCACCGCGCCAAGCCCGCGAACCGCCCTGCGCGCACGCCCCGTACCGGCCTCGAACTGGCCGCCGGTGTCACCGCCGTCCTGACGCTGCTCACCGTCGTCACCGCGCTGGTCTTCCCCGGTGCCTCCTACCTCTTCGCCTGGCCCGCGCTGACCGGCGCTGCGGGTCTGGCGATCGCGGCCCGGCTGCCCGGCCGTTCACCGTGGCGCGGCGCCTGCGCGGCGCTCGCCGCGGTCCCCGCCGCCGCGCTGCTCACCCCGATCGTGCTCATGCTGTTCACGACGGTGGGCCTGGTGTACGCCTCGGTGCCGCTGGCCGTCGTCGTCCTGGTCGCCGCCCCGCTGGTCGTCCCGGCGACCCCGGTCCTGCCGGGCCGGCGCATCCTGGCCGTCGTCTGCGCGGCCGCGCTCCTCGGCACGGCCGTCCTCGCCACCGGAGCGGTCACCGACCGGACCGACGCCCGACACCCCGCCCACGTCAGCCTGATGTACGCGGTGGACGCCGACGCGGGCACGGCCCAGTGGCTGAGCGACGGCCGGAACCCCGACCCGTGGGTCGCCCGGTACGTCACCTCCGACGCGTCCGGCCTCGCCCGCCGCTTCCCGCCGCTGACCGAACCCGACACCTTCAGGGTCGGCCCGGCCCCCACCGCGGCCGTGCCGCTGCCGACCCTGAAGGTCCGCGAGGACCGACGGGCGGACGGGGTACGCACCCTCACCCTGCACCTCGGGTCGCAGGGCGGCGCGCCCACCCAGCTGATGCTGTACGCCGACACCGAGCGGGCCGAGATCGTCGGCGCCCGGCACGGCGCGACCGACCTTCCGGGCGGCCGCAACCGCAGCACCGAGGCCGGCGCGTGGGGATGGGGCTTCATCATGGCCGCGCCCGGCACAGAGGGCACCGAACTCACCCTGCGCGTACGCGGCGAAGGACCGCTGCCGCTGCGGGTGGTGGCCCAGACCCCGACCCTGCCCGCCGAGGCGCTGCGCGTCCCGCGCCCGGCGACGGTGACGTGGTCCGGCGACGCGTCCGGAGTCACCCTCGCCACCCGCGCGTACACCCTCTGAGCCCTCTCCCAGCCCACCGAACCGTGGAGTAGATCATGACCAAGCGCAAAGGGCTGCTCACCCTCGACGAGCTCCGCGAGCGGGTGGCGGCCGAGGAGATCGACACGGTCGTCCTCGCCTTCACCGACATGCAGGGGCGGCTCCAGGGCAAGCGGCTGTCCGCCGAGTACTTCCTCGACGAGGTCGCCGAGGGGCACACCGAGGGCTGCAACTACCTGCTTGCCGTGGACGTCGAGATGAACCCGGCCGACGGCTACGCCATGTCGTCCTGGGACCGCGGCTACGGGGACTTCGTCCTCGTACCGGACCTCGCGACCCTGCGGCTGCTGCCCTGGCACGAGGGCTCCGCGCTCGTCCTCGCCGACCTGCGGTGGGAGGGCGGCGAGCCCGTCGCCGCCTCGCCCCGCCAGATCCTCCGGGCCCAGACCGACCGGCTCGCCGCCCGCGGCTGGCGGGCGATGGTCGGCACCGAGCTCGAGTTCGTCGTGTACGAGGACACCTACGAGCAGGCGTGGCGGAAGAACTACCGCGACCTGGAACCCGCCAACCAGTACAACGTGGACTACTCGGTCCTCGGCACCTCCCGGGTCGAGCCGCTGCTGCGCCGCATCCGCACGTCGATGACGGCCGCCGGCATGTACGTGGAGTCCGCGAAGGGCGAGTGCAACCTCGGTCAGCACGAGATCGTCTTCCGCTACGACACGGCCCTGACGACCTGCGACAACCACGCGGTCTACAAGACGGGCGCGAAGGAGATCGCCGCGCAGGCGGGCCAGAGCCTCACGTTCATGGCCAAGCCCAACGAGCGCGAGGGCAACTCCTGCCACATCCACATCTCCGTGCGCGCCGAGGACGGCACGCCGGTGCTGGCCGGCGACGGACCCGGGGGCCTCTCCCGGCTGGGCGAGCACTTCCTGGCCGGTCAGCTGGCCGCCCTGCGCGAGCTGACGCTCTTCTACGCGCCGAACATCAACTCGTACAAGCGCTTCGTCCCCGGCAGCTTCGCCCCCACCACCGTCAAGTGGGGGGTGGACAACCGGACCTGCGCGCTGCGCCTGGTCGGCCACGGCCCCTCGCTGCGGGTGGAGAACCGGCTCCCGGGCGGCGACGTCAACCCCTACCTCGCGGTGGCCGCCCTCATCGCCGCCGGACTGGACGGCATCGACCGCGAGCTGCCCCTGGAGCCCGTCCACGAAGGCAACGCCTACGACGCCGTGGACGCCCCGCGCGCACCCCGCGACCTGCGGGAGGCGCTGGAGCTGTGGGAGAACAGCGCGCTGGCCGCCCGGGTCTTCGGCCCTGAGGTCGTGGCCCACTACGCCAACAACGCGCGCGTCGAGCTCGCCGCCTACGAGCGGGCGGTCACCGACTGGGAACTGCGCCGCGGCTTCGAACGCCTCTGATCACCCGTACGAACGCCTCGTACACACACGCCTCGTACACACACGAAGGAACGGACATCGCCACCATGAACGTAAGCCTCCGACTTCAGGACCGGGTCGCGGTAGTGACCGGAGCGGGCAGCGGCATCGGCCTCGCCACCGTCCGCCGGATGGCCGCCGAGGGCGCGAAGATCGTCGTCGCCGACGTCGACCCCGTCGCCGGCCAGGCCGCGGCCGACGAGACCGGCGGCCTGTTCGTCCGGACGGACGTCACGGACGAGGCCGACGTGCGCCGCATGTACGAGGAGGCGTTCCAGGCGTACGGCCGCATCGACATCGCCTTCAACAACGCGGGCATCTCGCCCCCGGAGGACGACTCGATCCTCACCACCGGCCTCGACGCCTGGCGCCGCGTCCAGGAGACCAACCTCACGTCGGTCTTCCTGTGCTGCAAGTACGTGATCCCCTACATGCAGCGCCAGGGCAAGGGGTCCATCATCAACACGGCCTCGTTCGTGGCCCTGATGGGCGCCGCGACCTCGCAGATCTCGTACACCGCGTCCAAGGGCGGCGTGCTGGCCATGACGCGGGAGCTGGGCGTCCAGTTCGCGCGCGAGGGCATCCGCGTGAACGCGCTCTGCCCGGGGCCGGTGAACACTCCGCTGCTTCAGGAGCTGTTCGCCAAGGACCCGGCGCGCGCCGCCCGCCGTCTGGTGCACATCCCCACCGGCCGGTTCGCCGAGCCGGAGGAGATCGCCGCCGCGGCCGCCTTCCTGGCCAGCGACGACTCCTCGTTCGTCACGGCCTCGGACTTCCTGGTGGACGGCGGCATCGCGGGCGCGTACGTCACTCCGGAGTGACGTGGACGGCGGCATCGCGGGCGCCCGTCACTCCGGAGTGACGGGCGGGCGAGGCGACGGGGTTACTGACCGACCACGGAGGCCACCGCGATGATCGCGAACATCAGTACAAGCACACCGGCCATGATCCGGTTTCGGGTCTTCGGGTCCACCCTTCGAGGTTAACCCGCCCCTCCCAGCGGCCATGCGCCGACCGTCTCGTACCGCGGCTGAGCCCCCGGCACACCGCCGCCCGGGAGGTTGCTGCGGACGAGCGCCAGCTCGGGGACCTGCCAGCGGGTGCCCTCGAAGTCGGCGAGGGCGTCCACGAAGGGGCGCAGGTCGATGCCGTCGCGGGAGCGGCCGATCGTCAGGTGCGCCTGGTAGCGGCGGTGCTCGTCCATCGCCACGCCGGCCCGGCGGGCGGCCGCGTCGGAGCGCTCGGCGAGCAGGCGCATCTCGTCGAGGTCCCCGGCCGCCCCCGTCCACAGCACCGCCCGGCCGAAGTGCCCGCCGCCGTGCAGCCGCAGACCGAACGGCGGCGTGCGGTGGGCGGCCCGGGCGAGCCGCTCGCGGAGGTCGGGGAGCAGCTCGTCGCCGACCTCGCCCATGAAGGCGAGCGTGAAGTGCCAGCCGGGCCGGGAGGTCCAGCGCAGCTGCCCGGCACCGGGGAGGTGCGCGAGGCGGTCGACGACGTGGGCGAGCTCGGTCAGCTGCTCCTGGGGCGGTACTACGGCAGCGAAAAGCCTCATACGCAGAGTGTGTCAGTGACTACCGTGGGCCGGATGGAGATCACGATCAGGAAGGGCGGGGCGGACGACGTCCCCGCGATACTCGCGATGCTCGACAGCGCCGTCGTCTGGCTCAACGGCAAGGGGATCACGGACCAGTGGGGCACCGAGCCCTGGTCCGCCCGCGCGAAGGCGGTGAGCCGGGTCGAGGAGATCGTGGCCGAGGGCACGCCGTGGATCGCGGAGATCGACGGCGTTCCGGCCGGCACGGTCACCCTGACCCCGCGCCCGGCGCCGTACGTGGCCCCGGCGGACGAGCCCGAGGTCTACGTCCACATCCTGGCGACGGACGCGCGCTTCCACGGCCGTGGCGTGGGCGCGGCGCTGCTCGCCCACGCGGTGGAGGAGACCCGCCGCCAGGGCATCTCACTCCTGCGCGTCGACTGCTTCGCGGGCAGCGAGGGCCGCCTGGTGGCGTACTACGAGCGCCAGGGCTTCACACGCACGGACCCCTTCACGGTCGCCGACTGGCCGGGCCAGGTCCTGGAGCGCCGGGTCTGACGGGTGAGGGGGCGTGTCCCCGCCCCCTCACCGGCTACGCCGCCGCCGCCAGGCGGTCGCGGGCGACGAAGCGGACCTGCGGGTGGCCGTGGTGCCAGGTGAAGGACATCTTCAGTCCGCCGACCCTCGCCAGGACCAGGCCGACGACGCCCGCCGCCACCAGGGAGACGAGACCGCCCGTGGCGAAGCCGATCCGCGGGCCGTACGTGTCCGTGATCCAGCCGAGCAGCGGCGCCCCGATCGGTGTGCCGCCGGCGAAGACCATCATGTAGAGGCTCATCACACGGCCTCGCATGACCGGGTCCGTCGCCAGCTGGACGGCCGAGTTGGCGGTGATGTTGACCGTGAGGCCGAACATGCCGATCGGGACGAGCAGCAGCGCGAAGAGCCAGAAGGACGGGGAGAGCGCCGCCGCGATCTCCAGCACGCCGAAGACCACCGCCGCGACGACCAGCGCCCGCAGCCGCGTGCTGCCCCGGCGGGCGGCGAAGAGGGCGCCCGCGAGCGACCCGGCAGCCATGAGCGTGTTCAGGAAGCCGTACGTCCCCGCGCCCACGTGGAAGATGTCGTCGGCGAAGGCCGTGAGCCAGATCGGGAAGTTGAACCCGAAGGTGCCGACGAAGCCCACGAGGACGATCGGCCAGATCAGGTCCGGTCGCCCGGCCACGTACCGCAGGCCCTCCCGCAGCTGTCCCTTGCCCCGCGGCGCGCGCTCCACCTTGTGGAACTCGGCGGGGCGCATCAGCAGCAGTCCGGCCAGCGGGGCGAGGAAGAACAGGCCGTTGAGCAGGAACGACCAGCCGCTGCCGACGGTGGCGATCAGCAGACCGGCGACCGCCGGGCCGACGAGCCGGGCGGACTGGAAGTTCGCGGAGTTCAGCGAGACGGCGTTGCGCAGCTGGTCGGGGCCGACCATCTCGGAGACGAAGGACTGCCGGGTCGGGTTGTCGACGACCGTGACCATGCCGAGCAGGAAGGCGACCAGGTAGACGTGCCAGACCTGGATGTGGCCGGAGAGCGTGAGGACGGCGAGCGCGAGCCCGCACAGGCCGAGCGCGGCCTGGCTGATCAGCAGGATGCGCCGCTTCGGGTAGCGGTCGGCGATGACACCGCCGTACAGACCGAAGAGCAGCATCGGCAGGAACTGCAGCGCCGTGGTGATGCCGACGGCGGCGGCGGATCCGGTGAGGCTCAGGACCAGCCAGTCCTGGGTGATCCGGGCCATCCAGGTGCCGGTGTTCGAGACGATGGCACCGGTGAAGAACAGCCGGTAGTTCCGGATCCTGAGCGAGGAGAACGTGCCGCCTCGCCCGGGGGTGTGGGTATCGGGTTGATGGACGGGTGCGGAGTCTGCTCCGGGTCCCGTACTCAAAGTGCGTCGCCTCCTCGGCGTCGGGGTCTAGAGGTGGGCGAGCTTCTCCAGGACGGGGGCGGCCGCGCGCAGCTTGGCCCATTCGTCCTCGTCCAGACCCTCGGCGAGGGAGGCCAGCCAGGCGTTCCGCTTGCGGCGGGACTCCTCGAGCATGGCCTCGGCCCGCTCGGTCTGACTGACGACCTTCTGCCGGCGGTCGTCGGGATGAGGCTCCAGCCGGACCAGTCCCTTGGCCTCGAGCAGCGCGACGATGCGGGTCATCGACGGCGGCTGGACGTGCTCCTTGCGGGCCAGCTCACCGGGGGTGGCGGAGCCGCAGAGTGCCAGGGTGCCGAGCACCGACATCTCGGTCGGGCTCAGCGACTCGTCGACGCGCTGGTGCTTGAGGCGTCGGCTCAATCGCATGACGGCGGAGCGGAGCGCGTTCACGGCGGCCACGTCGTCGGCGGTGCCATGGGACAGGTCAGGCATGTTCGTTAGCATAACTCATTACCCAGTCTAAATACCATCTGGAATACCCGTGACCGAATCTGTCACCCAAACGAGTGAGATGGATCCGGAAAGTGACGCACGGGGCCCGTTCCTGCCGCGACCCTGACGGGCATGGGATCGACAGTGCTCAGCCTGCGCATCGACGGTGAGCTGCTCGACCGGCTCAGGAGCCACGCCGCAAAACGCGGAATGAGCGTCCAGGACTATGTGGCCCGGACGCTCATTCGCGAGGACTTCGACGAACGGTTCAAGACCGCCGTCGACGAGACGGAGAAGTTCTACGGGTCACCCGGACCCCAGGATCACGTGAGGCCGAGCGCCGGCATCGCGTAGTAGAAGACGAACACCGCCGACACGACATACATGGCCACCGGGACCTCGCGGCCCCGGCCGGTGGCGAGCCGCAGCACGCTGAAGGCGATGAAGCCGATGCCGATGCCGTTCGTGATCGAGTACGTGAACGGCATCATCACCATCGCCAGGAACGCCGGCACCGCGATGGTGAAGTCGCTCCAGTCGATCTCCTTGATCGAACCGGCAAGGATCAGGAAGCCGACCGCGAGCAGCGCGGGCGTGGCGGCCTGGGACGGGACCATCGTGGCGAGCGGCGTGAGGAACAGCGCCACGGAGAACAGACCACCGGTGACCACCGACGCGAGGCCGGTACGGGCCCCCTCGCCGACGCCCGCCGTGGACTCCACGAAGCAGGTCGTGGCGGAGGACGAGGTCGCGCCGCCGGAGGCGACGGCCAGGCCGTCCACGAGCAGCACCTTGTTGATACCGGGGAAGTTGCCGTCCTTGTCGATCAGCTTCGCCTCGTCGCCGACGCCGAGGATGGTGCCCATCGCGTCGAAGAAGCAGGACAGCAGCACGGTGAAGACGAACAGGACGCCGGTCAGCATCCCGACCTTCTCGAAGCCGCCGAACAGGCTCACCTCGCCGACAAGACCGAAGTCGGGCGAGGCCACCGGGTTGCCCGGCCAGGTCGGAGTGGTCAGACCCCAGGACGGAACGGTGGCGACGGCGTTGATCACCATCGCGACGATCGTCATCACGACGATGGAGATGAGGATCGCGCCCGGCACCTTGCGGATGATCAGCGCGAGGGTGAGCAGCGTGCCGAGGACGAAGACCAGGACCGGCCAGCCGGTGAGGTGACCGTCGCCGCCGAGCTGGAGCGGAACGGTGGTGTGCGCGGCGTCGGGGATACGGGAGACGAAGCCCGAGTCGACGAGGCCGATGAGCATGATGAACAGGCCGATGCCGATCGCGATGCCCTTGCGCAGGCCGACCGGGACGGCGTTCATGACGCGCTCGCGCAGGCCCGTCGCCACGAGCAGCATCACGACGATGCCGGCGAGGACGACCATGCCCATGGCGTCCGGCCAGGACATCTTCGGCGCGAGCTGGAGGGCGACGACGGTGTTCACGCCGAGGCCGGCCGCGAGGGCGATCGGGACGTTGCCGATGACACCCATGAGGAGCGTCGAGAACGCCGCGGTGAGCACGGTCGCGGTGACCAGCTGGCCGCCGTCGAGCTGGTGCCCGTACATGTCCTTGGCGCTGCCGAGGATGATCGGGTTCAGCACGATGATGTAGGCCATCGCGAAGAAGGTGGCGAAGCCGCCGCGGACCTCGCGGGCGACGGTGGAGCCGCGCTCGGAGATCTTGAAGAAGCGGTCGAGGGCGGAGGCCGGGCCCTGGGGGCTCACGGGCTCGGGTGCGGTGGCCTTGGCGGTGGCCGTGGTGCTCATGGGGGGTTCCTCTTCGGGCGTCCAATTTGGCGGTTCATACGAGAGAAACCCGCCAGAGGCAAACCGTTTCAGTATGAACACATGAGCGAAGGGGAGTCCATCTCCGCGCGTAGATGTCATTTCGGGCCGCCTAGACTGACCGCATGGCGAAGTGGACCCCCAAGCACGAGGCACCCGAGCCCCTGGAGGGGCCCGTCGTCGCCACCATCACCGGCGGCACGATCCTCTGGTTCGTACTCTTCCTCGTCCAGGTCCCCTTCTACGGCTGGTTCGACGACCGCGACCTGGCCTGGTGGGTGTGGACCTGCCTGGCCGGAGCCGGCCTCGGCCTGATCGGCATCTGGTACGTACGCAAGCGCGACGCCGCGATCAAGCGGCACGAAGCCGCGAAGGACGCCTCGCCCACTCCGTAGAACCGCGGGACACTCCGTAGTACCGCGGGGCACTCCGTAGTACCGCGGGACCATTTCCGTCCTCCCGCGGTCTGATCTTCGGTCTTCTCGGCGGGTGAACGCGCCCTTCCGGTCGTACCGTCGAAAACATGACTCAGCGGTCGAAGATCGACACGGGCGGCAGCGGGATCGCGGCGAACGAACCCCGCGTCGTGCACCGCGTCGCCGGACTGACCTCGGCCGAGGTCGCCGAACGCGTCGCCCGCGGCGAGGTCAACGACGTACCCGTCCGCAGCTCGCGCTCCACCACGGACATCGTCCGCGGCAACGTCTTCACCCGCTTCAACGCGATCATCGGCGTGCTCTGGGTGATCATGCTCCTCGTCGCGCCGATCCAGGACAGCCTCTTCGGCTTCGTGATCATCGCCAACACCGGCATCGGCATCATCCAGGAGCTGCGCGCCAAGAAGACCCTCGACGGACTCGCCGTCATCGGCGAGGCGAAACCGACGGTCCGCCGGGACGGGGCCTCCGCCGCGGTCTCCACCTCCGAGATCGTCCTCGGCGACCTCATCGAACTCGGACCCGGCGACAAGGTCGTCGTCGACGGCGAGGTCGCCGAGGCCGACAGCCTGGAGATCGACGAGTCGCTGCTGACCGGCGAGGCCGACCCGGTGGTCAAGAAGCCCGGCGACAGGATGATGTCGGGCTCGTTCGTGGTCGCGGGCGGCGGCGCGTTCACCGCCACCAAGGTCGGGCGCGAGGCGTACGCCGCCCAGCTCGCCGAGGAGGCGTCCCGCTTCACCCTCGTCCACTCCGAGCTGCGCTCCGGCATCTCCACGATCCTCAAGTACGTGACGTGGATGATGGTCCCGACCGCGATCGGCCTCGTCATCAGCCAGCTCGTCGTCAAGGACACCAACTTCAAGGACTCCATCGCCCGGACCGTCGGTGGCATCGTCCCGATGATCCCCGAGGGGCTCGTCCTCCTCACCTCCGTCGCCTTCGCGATCGGCGTGATCCGCCTCGGCCGCAAGCAGTGCCTCGTGCAGGAGCTGCCGGCCATCGAGGGCCTGGCCCGGGTCGACGTGGTCTGCCTCGACAAGACGGGCACGCTGACCGAGGGCGGCATGGACGTCACCGAGCTCCGGCTCCTGAACTCCGCCGACGGCGATGTCACGGGCGGGGGCGGAGCGAAGCGGAGCGGGTCGAAGGAGGAGTACGTACGGAAGGTCCTGGGCGCCCTCGGCGAGTCCGACCCGCACCCCAACGCCTCGCTCCAGGCCATCATCGACGCCTACCCCGACTCGGACGACTGGCGCTGCACCGAGTCGCTGCCCTTCTCCTCCGCCCGCAAGTACAGCGGCGCGGCCTTCAGCGAGGGCAACGGCGAGAGCTCCGCCTGGCTGCTCGGCGCCCCCGACGTCCTCCTGAAGGCCGACGACCCGACGCTCACCGAGATCGACCACCTCAACGAGCAGGGGCTCCGGGTCCTCCTCCTCGCCCGCACCGCTCGCGGACGCGAACTGGACGCCCCCGACGCCGCCCACGACGCCCGCCCCACCGCCCTCGTCGTCCTCGAACAACGGCTCCGGCCGGACGCCTCGGACACCCTCGCCTACTTCGCCGACCAGAACGTGGCCGCCAAGGTCATCTCCGGCGACAACGCGGTCTCCGTCGGAGCCGTGGCCGGAAAGCTCGGTCTGCCCGGCGCCGAGAACACCGTCGACGCCCGCCACCTGCCCGCCGAGCAGGCCGCGATGGCCGACGAACTGGACCGGAACGCGGTCTTCGGCCGCGTCACCCCGCAGCAGAAGCGGGACATGGTGGGCGCGCTCCAGTCCCACGGCCACACGGTCGCCATGACCGGCGACGGCGTCAACGACGTCCTGGCACTCAAGGACGCCGATATCGGCGTCTCCATGGGCTCGGGCTCCGAGGCGACCCGGGCCGTCGCCCAGATCGTCCTCCTCAACAACTCCTTCGCCACCCTGCCGTCGGTGGTAGCCGAGGGCCGCCGGGTCATCGGCAACATCACCCGGGTCGCCACCCTCTTCCTGACGAAGACGGTCTACTCGGTGCTGCTGGCCATCCTGGTGGTCTGCTCCCAGGTCGAGTACCCCTTCCTGCCGAGGCACCTGACCCTGCTGTCCACCCTCACCATCGGCGTCCCCGCCTTCTTCCTCGCCCTCGCCCCCAACAAGGAGCGCGCGAAGCCGAACTTCGTGAAACGGGTGATGCGGTACGCGATCCCGGGCGGCATCGTCGCGGCGGCGGCCACCTTCGCCACGTACCTCATCGCCCGCTCCCACTACAGCGGCCCTGGCGCCCTCGACGCCGAGACGAGCGCCGCCACCCTGACCCTCTTCCTGGTCTCCATGTGGGTCCTGGCGATCGTCGCCCGCCCCTACACCTGGTGGCGCATCGCCCTGGTGGCGACCATGGGCGGCGCCTTCCTCCTGGTCCTCGTCGTCCCATGGCTTCAGGACTTCTTCGCCCTGAAGCTGGTGGGCGTCACGCTGCCCTGGACGGCGGTCGCGATCGCGGCGGCGGGGGCGGTCCTGCTGGAGTTCGCCTGGCGGTGGGTGGACCACCGGTTCCCGGCGTGAGCCGCAGCGGGCCGTTTCGGGCAGCGTGTCAGTAGTGGTACCGGGCCTGGGCGATCTGCACGGCCTCGTCCTTCACGCGATACACGAGGCGGTGCTCGTCGGTGATCCGCCGGGACCACCAGCCCGAGAGGTTCTCCTTGAGCGGCTCCGGTTTACCGGCCCCCTCGAACGGCGTTCGCTGGATCTCCTTGATCAGTCGGTTGATCCGCTTGAGGATCTTCGGATCGGCCGTCGCCCAGTACGTGTACTGGTCCCACGCCCGGCTGGAGAAGACGACCTTCACGCTGCGGACCCCTCGGCGCCGTCCGTGTCGATCAGCTCCCTGGCCTCCCCCTGGCCGGCCTCCAACTCGGCGATGGACTCCATGAGGATCTGCGCGTTACGCGGCGAGCGCAGGAGATAGACCGTCTCCTGCCAGGACCGGAAATCCTCGGCGGACATGATGACGATGTCGCCGTGCTCGCGAGAGGTGACCTCTATGGGTTCGTGGTCCTCGTTGACCTTCCGGATCAGCGGGTAGAAGCGCTGCCGGGCCTCGTTCGCCGAGATCGACACGGTGTGACCCTCCATCCGAACCATGAGCCAGTCGTACCGCAATACTCGTACGGGAATACCGTACCAGTCTCACGTAAGGGCCGGCCTGCTCAGTCGAACCACCGGTCCCGGGCCAGTTCCGCCGTCCTCGACGGGTCCTCCAGGAGGGCCGCGACCTCGAAGCGGCGGGGCCATTGGCCCGCCGCCCAGGCCAGGCCGGCGGCCACGCCCTCCAGGGTGGCGGCGTGGATCGTGCCGTCGGGGGTGCGGCGCCAGTCGAGTTCGACGCCCGCGGCGCGGAGCTCCTCGTGCTCGACGTACGAGTCCGGCGTCGCCGGGCCGAGAAGGGCGTGGACCGAGGACGGCACGTCGTGCTCCTCGCCGACCGTGGTGACCTCGGCCTCGACGGACTCGCTCAGCCGGCGCACCTGGAACAGCTCCGCCAGATCGGCCGCCCGCGACGGGGAGACCGGCAGCAGCGGCAGCCCGCCGGCCAGCGGCAGGAGGTCGGGGGCGTCCGCGACCAGCGCCTCCGCGGCGTCGACCACGAGGAGTTCGCCGTTCACGACCGCGCGCAGCTCGTCGGGGAGGGTGACCTGCTCGGGGTCCAGGTCGGCGAGTGCGGTGTACAGGGCGTGCAGCTGGGCGCCGGTCACCTCGCGCTCGGGGGACGCGAGACGGGCGAGGAGTTCGGCCGCACCGCCCGGCTCGTCGAGGAGCGCGGAGACCGAGGTGCGGACGCCGAGGGCCCGCAGGACCTGCTCGTCCTCGAAGCCGGTCGCGTCGGCGGAGTCGTACAGGCCGATGAGCAGCGGGTCCGTCCCGGCGGCCCGCAGACCGGCCGGGCGGCGGCCGTCGAGGACCGGGTGGTCGCGGAGCCACCAGGCGGTGTACGACCGTACGGTCTCCGTCGTGCCGTCCGGCATCAGGACCCGTACGGGCTGGGTGAGCGCGTCCCGCAGCGGCGGCTGCGCGAGCAGGGCGAGCGCCTGCGGCCAGGCGTCGTCGTCGACCAGGTCCAGATCCCGTACGGCGACGATCTCCGTCGCCACCGGCGGCACCGGGGCCTCCGGCAGCCGGTCGAGGACGTCCTCGCACCACACGTCGACCGCGTCGAGCAGACCGGCGTCGTCGGGCTCGGCGAAGTCCCCTTCGCGGGGCTCCAGTTCGTCCGGGTCGAGGACGAGGTCGGTGGCCCGGACCAGGGCGAAGTTGGCGAGCACCCCGCAGGCGGCGAGCGGCTGCTCGCCCCACCGCTCGGCCAGTTCGGCGTCGCAGAGCGCCAGCTCGTCCTGGCGCATCACGGCGGCGAAGGCGCTGCCGGGCAGGACCAGTTCACCGGCGGGCGCGAGCTCCCCGTCCTCGTCCGGCAGGGCCAGCGCACCGAGCCACGGCTCCTCGCCGGGCTCCAGCTCCGCGTCCCGGACGAGCGCGAGGACGGTCTCGGCGAGCTCGTCGGCGTCCAGTGTGTCCGCGTCCTCGTCCCAGATCTCCCCCACGTCGAGGGAGCCGGCGACGGCCGCCCTGACCTGGGGTGTCGTGAGCACGGAACGGGGCGTGGCGGGCAGGGCGCCCAGCTTCTCCAGGAGGGGGTGGGCGGCGTCCGGGTGGGCGACCTTCAGACCGAGCCGGGTCAGGTCGGCGGGGGTGCGGTCCTGGGGAAGCAGGACGTGCCGGGGGCCGATGGTGGTCCGGATCCGGGAGCCGGGCTGCTGCTCTTCCCGCTCCTCGCGGTCCTCGTCGGGAGCTTCGTCGTACGGCCGCTCCACCTCCCCGCCCGCCAGCGGGACCGGCAGGCCCGTCAGCCGGTCCGGGTCCACACCGGCCAGCGAGTCGTAGAGGCGCCACCACCACGACGGCGCCCGGTCCACCCCGGCGAGCCGGTCGATCGCCTCCGTCAGCGGCACCCGTCCGATCCCCAGCGTGCGCAGCTCGGGCCGCCGCTCGAGCCCCGCGGGCAGCAGGGTCGGGAAGACCTCCGCCAGGACGGCGACGGTCTCGGCGCCGGCGCCCTCCACCACCTCCGCCTCCACGGGCCTCAGCGCGGGCACGTCCTCGGACGGCGCCTCGGGGGCCAGGAAGGCCACGCGGGGCAGGCGTTCCAGGATCGCGGCGCGCAGGGCGCCGTCGAGGGCGCCCTTGCCGAGCGGTCCGGGCACCAGGTCGATCGTGTCGACCGTCACCGGCTGCCAGTCCGCGAGGAGCTCGGCGTACGCCTCGGCCGCCCGCCCGACCAGGAAGTCGGTGAGCGGTCCTGGCGCCGGGTGGCGGCGGGTGGTGTCGAGCGGAAGGGAGGCGATCAGCAGGGCGGGCAGGCCGAGCGGTTCGTCGGTGGGGGTGGGGGCGTGGACGACGGGGGCGGTACGGGGGTACAGCGGCGCGCCCTCGCCGTCGACGGGTACGGCCCAGGTCACCGACCAGTGCGGGCGCAGCCGTTCCTCGACGGGCCGGTCCTTGAGGAGCGCGGGGTCGAGGGGGCCGCCGTGGCTGACGGTCCGCCAGCGGTGGGTGCCGGTCGCGGAGTCGGCGATGTGGACGTAGCCGTCCTCCTCGGAGCGGTGCAGCGTCCGTACGCCGTCCGAGGTCTCGACCGCGATCTCGGCGAGGCCGGGGAGGGTGAGGAGCAGGGCGTCGTCGATGGAGGCGAGGAGCCGCTCGGCGAGGTCGACGGCGGCGGAGTCGCGCAGCGGGAGCACGACGACGGTGTCGTAGCCCTCGGGTGCGGTGCCCTCGGCGGGCAGCGGGAGGCGCAGCAGCGGTACGTGGCCGTCGCGGCGGCGCAGTTCGTCCCCGAGGCCGGGGCTGTGCCGGGCGGTCTCGGCGGCCAGCTCGCGGGCCTCGGCGAGGGACCAGCGGACACCGCCGTGACGGCCGAGGACCGCGGGCTCGTCGGAGACGGCGAGGACGGCGGCGAAGCCGACGCCGAAGCGGCCGACGGCGTGGGTGTCGTGCTCGCCCCGCTTGGCGGAGGCGCGGAGCGTGGAGAGCGACTCGACGCCGGTGGCGTCCAGCGGGGCGCCGGTGTTGGCGGCGGCCAGGACGGCGGGGGCGTCGGGGCCCGCGGGGTGCAGGGTGAGCCGGAGGCGGCCGGTGACGCCGGCGCGGCGGGCGGCGTCGGCGGCGTTCTGGGCGAGTTCGACGACGAGACGGTCGCGGTAGCCGCCGAGGGCGAGGTCCTCCTCGGCGTTGGCGTCCTCCCGGAACCGGGCGGGCCCGGCTCCCCAGGAATCGAGCACGCCTCTCCGCAGCCGTGCGGTACCGAAGGGGTCGGCTCCGTCGGTCGACGTCCTGACGCTGACGCTCACGTCTGACTCCACTCTGCGGGGCGGGATTGTGCCGGGGCCCGAAGGTACCGCGACCTGCGACTCCCCCGCGCCGCGCCGCCTACCCCTGGTGGGCAATCGTCCGGGTTCCCCGCCCCCCGTGTGGGCAATCGTCCCGCTGGGCGGGGACGGGTGGCTCACGGGACGGCGCACCGCCACCTCCGTGTGGGCAACCGTCCCGCTGGGGCGGGACGGGTGGGCACACGGGACGGCGCCCCTGCCGGGCCCAGGCCCCCGGTCCGTACGGTCACCACCGGTGCGGCGCCGTCTTGGGTTGTGCCCACCCGTTCCGCCCCGCGGAACGCCTGCCCACAACCCAGCGGGTCATGGGTGGGCACCGCCACGGCGGGACGGGGCCCGAGGACCCCCAGGCATGCCTAGGAGTGGCCCAGGTCCTCCGACGTGCCGTCCGGTTCCGTCGTCGAGCCCGAGTCCTTCGCCGGCCGCAGCGGAAACTCGTCCGCCCCCATCGAGTCGAGCACCGGCGGCGCCGGCCGCGGAGGCTTCGGCATGACCGCCGCCTCCGAGTGCCCGCCGCAGCCGTACGACAGGGACACGACCCGCCCGTCCGCCGGCGAGAACTCGTTCGCGCACACCCCGAACGCCTGCTTCAGCGAGCCGGCCAGCGGCACCAGGAAGGCGCAGGACTCGCACGACGCCGGCGCGGCCTGCGCCATCGGCGTCTTCGCCCCGAACGACTCGTCCCAGCGGTCCGCCGCCACATGCAGCCCGTACCGCGAGAGGACCCGCGCCCGCCGCATGCCGAGCTCCTCGGCGACCGAGGCGATCGCACCCCGGGACGGCGTACGGGAGACGATCTCGGCGTCCTCGACGTCGAGATGGTCCGCCATCTCCTCCGAGACCGCGGAGTTCGGCGGCGGCGCGTCCTCCCCGGTGTACCCGGGTTCGAGCCTCAGGTCGTCCTGCTCCGTCGGCAGCAGGTCCCCCGGCCCCATGTCGCCCGGCCGCAGCCGCTCGCTCCACGGCACCCACTCCGGAGCGAGGAGGGCGTCGGAGCCGGGCAGGAGGACGGTTTCGTCGAGGGTGACGTTCTTGGCCCGCGAGGCGCGCGTGACCGTCACGGCCCAGCGCCAGCCGCGGTAGCCGAGCTCCCCGGACTCGAAGAAGTGCGTGACCACCCGGTCACCCTCGGCGACGGCCTCCACGTGCGCCCCGACGATCCCGGGTGCGGCAGCCTCCTCGGCGGCCGCCCGCGCCAGGTCTACCGCCTCGGCGCACAGGCGGTCGGGGGTACGCGTGGTACGCGGGGTACGGCTTCGCGTCGTCGCAGCACTCACAGGTCTCGCTTCTCTCCTACGCCGTCTCACGGGTGCGCCGGGCCGAGGAGCGGGAGCGAAGCTACGGGCGGCGGGCGGAGCGGACCAGGGGGCCGCATCGACGTCCGCACCCGACATGTCTCGCGTGTCTCGGGCACACCTATCGTCATCCATTCTGCGGGATGCCGAAGAGGCGCGCGGCCGAGAACTTCCGCCGGTGGCGCGCTACGCACGCTACCCCCTCCGCCGCCCGCCGCCCACCTGCCCGCCCCAAGTGGCCCGGATCGTGGACCGGTGGTCCGCCGTGCCACGGTTCGTACGGGACGGGCGTGGGGCACTATGACGGAGTGGCAGCCGCACGGTCGTCCGCACGATCCCACGATCATGCCGGGCCGCTCAGCCGAGCGGGCCGGGCGGTCGGGCGCGCCCTTCACCTGCCGTTCACCGGTACGGCGAAGGGGATCCGGAAGGCGACGCACGCGCACGGCGCGGGCGAGTCGGGCCTGGGAAGGCTGATCGAGCTGCACGCCGTGAACGGCGCCGGCGACGTCATGATCACCGTCGCGCTCGCGTCCACGGTCTTCTTCTCCGTGCCGACGGACGAGGCGCGCGGCCGGGTCGCGCTCTACCTGGCGATCACGATGCTCCCGTTCACGCTCCTCGCCCCCGTGGTCGGCCCGCTCCTGGACCGCATCCCGCACGGGCGGCGGGCGGCGATGGCCGGGGCGATGCTGACCCGCGCGGTCCTCGCGATCACCATGTCGGGCGCGGTCGCGACCGGGGGCCTGCAGCTCTATCCGGCGGCGCTGGGCGTGCTCGTGGCCTCGAAGGCGTACGGAGTGGTGCGCAGCGCGGTCGTGCCACGGCTGCTTCCGCACGGCTTCTCCCTGGTCAAGGCGAACTCCCGGGTCACCCTGGCGGGCCTGCTCGCGACCGGGATCGCGGCGCCGATCGGTGCGGGGCTGCAGCAGATCGGGCCGCAGTACCCGCTGTACGGGGCGTGTGCGCTGTTCCTGCTGGGCGGGTACTGGGCGTTCCGGATGCCGCACAAGGTCGACTCGGCCAAGGGCGAGCGGCGGGCGCACCTGCTGACGCACGGCGAGGAGAAGCCGAGCCTGCGGACGGTGGGTCCGGCGGTGCTGCACGGGCTGCAGGCGAACGCGGCGCAGCGGATGCTGTCGGGGTTCCTGATCTTCTTCCTGGCGTTCCTGCTGCGCGAGCATCCGCTGTCGGGGCAGAGCGCGGCGGTATCGCTGGCGATGGTGGCGATCGCGGCGGGCGTCGGGAACGCCTGCGGGACGGCGGTCGGCTCGCTCCTGAAGGAGCGCGGCCACGCGCCGGAAGTGATCATCGCCACGATGATCATGACGGTGTGCGCGGTGGCGATTCTCACGGCGGTGTTCTTCGGCGGGGTGATGGTGGCGGTGCTGGGCGCGGTGGCGGGTCTGACGCAGGCGCTGTCGAAGCTGTCGCTGGACGCGCTGATCCAGCGGGACGTGCCGGAGGTGGTGCGTACATCGGCGTTCGCCCGCTCGGAGACGCTGCTGCAGATGTCCTGGGTGGTGGGCGGCGCGATCGGCATCTCGCTCCCGCTGAGCGGCCGGGTGGGCATGTCGGTGGCGGCGGCGATCCTGGGCCTGGGCGCGCTCCTGGCGGTCCGGGGCCTCCTGGCCACCACCCGCAATCCCCTCCCCGCCAACCACCCGGAGTAGCCCCGGGTCTCTCCGGGGGACGTGGGCGCGCGGAGAGGGGGGCGGGGCGGCTGGGCGGACATCGGGGGAAAACGCGGCGCGCCGCACCCCCGCGTGGCGCAGCTCGACACGCCCGATAGCCTTCGGGCCATGACCGTTGCGTTCTTCACCGGCTCGCGCCGCCGGGCCGCCGTCGCCCTCGGGGCCGTCTCCGCCGGGCTCCTCGTACTCTCCGCCTGCGACAAGCCGACTCCGCTCGCGACCCTGACGGTCGGGACCAAGTCGATCCACTCCGAGGCCGCCTGCTACAACGACGGCGACGCCATCAAGGAGTCGCAGATCCAGCAGTGCCTCAACAAGAAGGCCGAGAAGACCATCACGGTCTCCGCGGACGACAAGATCCGCTTCGGCGTCGACCCCGAGATCGCCGAGAACGGCTGGACCATCTTCCTCGGTGGCCAGCAGGCCGAGCCGGAGCCGTACAAGAAGACGTACCGGACCATCCCGGCCAGCGCCTTCTTCTCCACGCAGACCGGCGAGGCCACCGACAAGACACAGGTCACCATCGTGGAGACCGACGGCAAGAAGCTGACCGGCATCTGGCACTTCGACCTGAAGAAGGACGCCTGATCCTCCGGTGGTCCTCCGGATCCTGATCGTGACGGCCGTGGCGGCGGAGGCGGACTCCGTCGCCCGGGGCATCACGTTCGGCGGACCGGGCTCGGGTGAGTTCCCGCTGCCCGGCGGCTTCGTGCTGCGCCGACACGCGGACGCCCGGACCGTCGTCGACGTCCTCGTCGGCGGCGTCGGGCCGGCCGCGGCCGCCGTCGCCACCGCCACCGCACTCGCCCACGCCGCGTCTCCGGCGTCCGAGCCCGCGCCCTACGACCTCGTCGTCTCCGCCGGGATCGCCGGCGGGTTCCAGCCCCTGGCGCCCCTCGGCTCCGTCGTCGTCTCCGACGCCATCGTCTCCGCCGACCTCGGGGCGCAGACACCCGACGGCTATCTGACCGTCGAGGAGCTCGGCTTCGGGCGGTCCGCACACACCGTGGACGGCCCGCTCACCCGACGGATCTCCGACGCCCTCACCCGCGGCGACCGGCCGCACACCGTCGCGCCCGTGCTGACCGTCTCCACCGTGACCGGCACCGCCGAGCGCGCCGCCGAGCTGGCACGGCGTCACCCGGGCGCCGCCGCCGAGGCGATGGAGGGCTTCGGGGTGGCCGAGGCCGCCGCGGCGTACGGCGTGCCGGTGGTCGAGATCCGCGCCGTCTCCAACGCGGTCGGCCCGCGCGACCGGGGCGCCTGGCGGATCGGCCAGGCCATGGACGCGCTGCGGTCCACCTTCCAGCAGCTCAGCCACTCCCTCTTCGTGGAGCCGACGTGAGAAAACTGCAGATCGCCTACTCGCCCTGCCCGAACGACACCTTCGTCTTCGACGCCTGGGCCCACGGCCGCGTCCCCGGCGCCCCGCGCATCGACGTGACGTTCGCGGACATCGACCTCACCAACGGCTGGGCCGAGGGCGGCACGTCCGAGCACGACGTCCTCAAGGTCTCGTACGCCGTGCTGCCCTGGGTCCTCGACGAGTACGCCCTGCTGCCCTGCGGCGGCGCCCTGGGCCGTGGCTGCGGCCCGCTCGTGCTGACCCTCCCCCCCTCTCGGCTTCGCTCGGGCGGGGGGACCTCCATGGGGGAGGTGGACCTGACGGGGAAGACGGTCGCCGTGCCGAGCGAGCGCTCGACCGCGTACCTGCTCTTCCGGCTCTGGGCTGCGGACGTCGTCCCCGGAGGCGTCGGCAACGTCGTCGTGATGCCGTTCCACGAGATCATGCCCGCCGTGCGCGACGGCAAGGTCGACGCGGGGCTCGTCATCCACGAGGCCCGGTTCACCTATCAGAACTACGGCCTGCACGCCCTGGCCGACATGGGCGCCCACTGGGAGGACACCACCGGCCTGCCGATCCCGCTGGGCGCGATCATCGCCCGGCGCTCGCTCGGCCCGGACATGCTGCGGCGGCTCGCGGAGGCGGCCCGCACGTCCGTACGGATGGCCTGGGACGACCCGGTCGCCTCGCGCCCGTACGTACTCGAGCACGCGCAGGAGATGGACCCGAAGGTGGCCGATCAGCACATCGGTCTCTACGTCAACGAGTTCACGGCCGACCTCGGCGAGGCCGGCTACGCGGCGGTCCGCGGGCTGCTCACGCGCGCCGCGGCCGAGGGGCTCGTACCGCCCCTCGGCCCGGACGCGCTTGCTTTCCCGTGACGGGACGGGTCAGACGTCGAGCTGGTCGGCGACCGCCCGCAGCAGACCCGCGATCTTCTTGCCGTGCACCTTGTCGGGGTAGCGGCCCCGCTCCAGGCTCGGCGTGATGTTCTCCAGGAGCGTCGTCAGGTCCTGCACGATGGACGCCAGTTCGTCGGGCTTACGGCGCTGCGCCGCGGCGACGGACGGGGTCGGGTCGAGGACCGTCACGGAGAGCGCCTGGTCACCGCGCTGGCCGGCGACCACCCCGAACTCCACGCGCTGCCCCGGCTTGAGGGCGTCGACTCCGGCAGGGAGCACCGACGAGTGGACGAACACGTCGCCGCCGTCGTCCCGGGAGAGAAAGCCGAAGCCCTTCTCACTGTTGAACCATTTGACCTTGCCGGTAGGCACGTCTGTCCCTGTCCTCGTACTCGATGGGTGCGCCGGGAATCCGGCTCCGGATAGCAAAACAGCGGGTCGCCCGACCCGCCCCCAAGCTCTCGATTCCGCTCGAGCAGGGGGGACCCCCAGGCCAGGCACCCCAAGGCTAATGGGCTTCGGGCTGGTGACAAGACGTCGCCGGTTTGTTCCTTCGGCCTGGGAACTACCCTGGCCGAATGCGTAGTGAAACCCCTTCGGCCCCGTCGGACGACTCCGCTCCGGGTGACGGTCTCGTCCGCGCCGGTGCGATTGTCTTCATCATCGGCGCGGTGGCCACGCTGGTCACGGTCGCCCCGCTCTTCCTGGGCACCGATCCGTTCCCGCCGGTCGCGTACGCGGTGTGCATGCTGATGGGCGTCGGATTCCTGGTCGCGGGCGCCGGCGTGCTGCGCTCGATCGCGGCGCAGCGCCGCCAGGCGAGGACGGCCGCGGCCGGCGGCAGCTGACCCGGTCCCGCTAGCCCCGATACGCCTCCCACCAGGCACGGAACTCTGTCAGGTCGGGAAGGACGACGTCCGCGCCGGCCGCCCGCAGCTCCGCCTCGTCGCACGGTCCGGTGGCCACGGCCACCGACACGGCGCCCGCGGTCGCCGCGCCGCGCACGTCCCCGGTGTGGTCGCCGACGTACACGCCCGCGCCGTGCTCGCGCAGCGCCTCCGCCTTGCCTTCGGCCCACAGGCCGCCGATGACGGCGTCGGGGTCGATGCCCAGGTGGGAGAGGTGCAGCTTGGCGTGCGGCTCGTTCTTCGCGGTGACGACGATCGCCCGGCCGCCCGCCTCACGAACGGCTTGAATCGCATCCCGCGCGCCCGCCATCGCGAGCGTCGGCCCGATGGCGTACGTCGGGTAGAGCGCGCGGTACTCGGCCACCCGCTGCCCGATCTCCGCCTCCGGGAACCAGTGCGCCAGCTCGTGCTCCAGCGGCGGTCCGAGCCGCGAGACGGCCAGGTCGGCGTCGATCGTGACGCCGACCTGGGCCGAGAAGGCCTCGTACGTGGCCTTGATGCCCGGGCGGGAGTCGATCAGCGTCATGTCGAGGTCGAAGCCGACGGTGAGAGAAGTCATGGGGGACATTGTGCCCAGGTGTTCGAATCCGGCCGCTGCTTAGACTGAGCCGCTGAGCCAAGCCTTACCGAACCGAACCTTGCCGAACCGAGCCCGAGCCTCACCGAGCCGACGCCGTCCTGAACCTCGCCACGCCTCGCCGAACCACGGCGTACCCAACCCAGCCTTGCCGACGTGACACCCGCACCTCCCGATGGGCCCCGATGACAGCCGCTTTCCCTTCCAGACGCGTCCTCGCCACCGTCGCCGCCGTCGTCGCCCTCCTCCTCGCGATCCTGCTGAGCCTGGCCGTGGGCGCCCGGGCCATCGCCCCGTCGACCGTCCTCGACGCGCTGCTGCACGGCGGGACCGGCGACGACGCCCAGGTCGTCCAGCAGATGCGGGTGCCCAGGACCCTGATCGGGCTGATGGTCGGCGCCGCGCTGGCCCTGGCCGGCACGGCCCTGCAGGGCATCACCCGCAACCCGATCGCCGACCCCGGCATCCTCGGCATCAGCCAGGGCGCCTCGGTGGGTGTGGTCCTCGCCATCGCCTTCGCCGGGGTGCACACGCTGACGGGGTACGTGTGGTTCGCCTTCGCGGGCGCGGCCCTCGCCTCCGTCGCGGTGTACGCGATCGCCTCCAGCGGCCGCGGCGGGGCGACGCCGGTGAAGCTCGCGCTCGGCGGCGCCGCGATCAACGCGCTGCTGCTCTCCGTGACGACCGGGGTCCTGACGACGCGGGCATCGGCGCTGGACGAGTTCCGGTTCTGGCAGATCGGCTCGCTCGACGGACGGGACGCCGAGATCGTCGGCCAGATCTGGCCTTTCCTGCTGATCGGCGCGGTCCTCGTGGTGTCCGTGGCCCGCGGCCTGGACGCGCTGGCGCTGGGCGAGGACGTGGCGAAGGGGCTCGGCCAGCGGGTCGCGACCGTACGCGTCGTGGGCGGCGTCGGGGCCACTGTGCTGACCGGCGCGGGGGTGGCGGCGGCCGGTCCCATCGCGTTCGTGGGCCTCGCGGTCCCGCACATCGCCCGCGCGATCGTGGGCAGCGACCACCGCTGGGTACTGCCGATGGCGGCGCTCGTGGGGCCGGTGATGCTGCTGGTGTCGGACGTGATCGGGCGGGTGCTCTTCCCGCCGGGCGAGGTCCCGGCCGGGGTGATGACGGCCCTCATCGGCGTGCCGTTCCTGGTGACGCTGGTGCGCCGGAAGGCGGTGCCGGCATGACGGCCACGACCGAGGTGCGGCCCGCGGGGTACGGGGTCGTGCGCGCCGGGGGCGGATCGTTCCTGCTCCATCGCCGCTCGGCCGCTGTGGCGGCGGGCCTGGTGCTGGTCCTGGCCGCGGTCTGCGTCACGTCCCTGTGTGTCGGCGAGAGGTTCGTCGAACCGTCCGAGGTCCTGAAGGTGCTCCTCGGGCAGGATTCCCGGTCCGCCTTCGTCGTCGAGGAGCTGCGGATGCCGCGGCTCGCCGTCGGGCTGATGGTCGGCGCCGCGTTCGGGATCGCGGGCGCCCTCATCCAGACCGTCGCCCGCAACCCGCTCGCCAGCCCCGACATCATCGGCATCAGCCAGGGCGCGGGAGCGCTGACGGTCGGCGCGATGACCTTCGGCCTCACCTCGTACGCCGTCCTGCCCTACCTCTCCATCGCCGGCGGCATCGCGGCCGCCGCGCTCGTCTACGTCTTCGCCTGGCGCGGCGGGCTGCACGCGACCCGGTTCGTCCTCATCGGCATCGGCTTCGCGATCGCGCTGCGCTCGCTGATCACCCTGTTCATGACCAAGGGCGA
Source organism: Streptomyces sp. NPDC046712 (assembly GCF_040645695.1). Classification (NCBI taxonomy): domain Bacteria; kingdom Bacillati; phylum Actinomycetota; class Actinomycetes; order Kitasatosporales; family Streptomycetaceae; genus Streptomyces; species Streptomyces sp. NPDC046712. Next base: position 97,799 of record NZ_JBEYYW010000026.1, read on the forward strand.
CTACCTGGTCGCCCAGCAGGCCCAGGTCTGGATGACGGGCTCGCTCAACGGCCGGGGCTGGGACGAGGCCGCGCCGATCCGCTGGACGCTGATCGCGCTGCTGCCGGCGATCCTGTGGGCCGCCCGCGCGCAGCGCACGGTCTCCCTGGACGACGACACGGCGACGGCGCTTGGCGTACGGCTCGGGCGGGTCCGGCTCGGGCTCGTGGGCGTCGGTGTCGTGCTCGCCTCGGTGGCCACGGGGGTGGCCGGTCCGGTCGACTTCGTCGCGCTGCTCGCACCGCAGATCGCCCGCCGTATGACCCGTACCGCGCAGATCCCGCTGCTGTGCTCGGCGCTGATGGGCGCGTTCGTCGTGGTCCTGGCGGACCTGCTGGGGCGGCGCCTGTTCTCGCCGACCGAACTGCCCGTGGGTGTCCTGACGGCGGCGGTCGGCGCCCCGTACCTGATCTGGCTCATCGTCCGGAGCCGAAGCGTTGGAGGAACGTCGTGAGCCGGCTGACCACGCGCGAGCTGACGCTCGCGTACGAGGACCGTACGGTCGTGCGGGACCTGGACCTTGCCGTCCCGGACGGCAAGGTGACCGTGATCGTCGGCCCGAACGCGTGCGGGAAGTCGACGACGCTGCGGGCGCTCGGCCGGCTGCTCAAGCCTGCGGGCGGTGCGGTGCTGCTCGACGGGGAGTCGCTGGCGAAGCTGCCGACGAAGCGGATCGCGCAGCAGATCGGCCTGCTTCCGCAGACCCCGGTCGCCCCGGAGGCGATCACGGTCGCGGACCTGGTGTCGCGCGGCCGCCAGCCGCACCAGGCGTGGTGGAAGCAGTGGTCGGAGGAGGACGAGCGGGCGGTCGTCGACGCGATGGAGCGCACGGACGTCGCCGCGCTCGCCGGGCGGTCGGTGGACGAGCTGTCGGGCGGGCAGCGCCAGCGGGTCTGGATCGCGATGGCGCTCGCGCAGGAGACGGATCTGCTGCTGCTCGACGAGCCGACGACGTATCTGGACATCGCGCACCAGGTGGAGGTCCTCGATCTGGTGCGCCGCCTGAACGTGTCGCGCGGCCGGACGGTCGTCGTGGTCCTCCACGACCTGAACCAGGCGGCGCGGTACGCGGACCATCTGGTCGCGATGAAGTCGGGCCGCGTCGTGGCGGAGGGCCACCCGGCGGACGTGGTGACGGCCGACCTGGTCCGCGACGTCTTCGGCCTGGACTCGGTGATCGTCCCGGACCCGGTGACCGGCTCCCCCCTGGTCGTCCCGGGCGCCCCGTGGCACGCGAACGCGGTTGCGGACGCGGGAGCGTGACCGACGCGGGCGCATGACCGACGCGGGAGCGTGACCGACGCGGGAGCGTGACCGACGCGGGAGCGTGACCGACGCGGGAGCGTGGCGGTGCCGTCAGTGGCGGCGGGAGCGCCAGAGGAGGAAGAGGGCCGACGACACGGCCGCGGCCTTCAGGGCCCAGGGCCAGGTCTCCGAGATCGCCGCGCCCATCGCCTCGCCGCCCCGGGCCACCGGGGCGCCCCAGCGGCCCTCGACGCGGCCCCAGAGCCAGACGGCGCCCGCCGTGGCCGCCAGGGCCGGGAGCACGACGACGGCCCACTGGATCTCGGTGCGGGAGAGGCGACGGGAGGCGTAGGCGAGGAGCCAGCCCAGGGCCAGGGCGATGAGGGAGCCGAAGACGGCCCCACCGACGAGGAGGAGCGCGGCCAGCAGCAGGAAGGGGCTGCCCAGGCGGAAGCGGCGGACCGGCGCGGCCTCGTCGGCCCCGTCGGCCTCTTCGATCTCGTCGGGCTCTTCGGCCGGTGCGGCGGGACGGCGGCGGAGCAGCCGTCGCCACCCACGGCGCGGTGCCTCCGCGGCGCCGTCCTCGGGCTCCTCCGTCTCCTCCTCGTCCCCCACCGGCGGCTTCAGCAGCTCCGGGATCTCCACCCCGCCCCTGAAGCCCGGCACCAGGTCGTCCCCCGGTCGCGGCTCCGGCGTGTCGCCGTCCAGACTCCACCAGTCCGGTTCGGTGTCGGCCGAGCCGATCTCGTCCGTCCCCGCCAGGTGCGGAGGCGTCGGCCCTGCCTCCGGCTCCGTACGCGGGCTCGGCACGGCGCTCTTCCTCCCCCACAGCCCCCGCTGTCGCCCCCGCTGCTCCGGCAGCACCCCCGCCGCCCGGTCCACCACCTCGTCCGGCGTGCCCAGTTGGTCGAGGATGCCGCGGACCGCGGTCGGACTCTCCTGGCCGTACGTGGCGCGCCGACGGTCGATCTCGCCCCGCAGCGAGGACACGAGCCGCATCCGCGTGCTCGACGACAGCTGTCGCTGCTGCGCCAGATCGCCGACCCGGCTCAGATAGTCGAAGACCAACTGGTCGCTCTCGATCCCCACAGTGCCCCTCCACAGCCGGTACGCCCCGACGTTAGCGCCCGCGCAGGGGCTAACGTGGGGCGGATGGGGATCGGTGAGCTCGATCGGGAGGCGCACGTGCCCGGAGGAACTGACGCCGCCGCCGCGCCGCGCACGCTCGCGGAGGCGCTGCGCGCGGGGGGCGACGAGGGGCTTGCCGCGCTGCTGCGGGCGCGCCCGGATCTGCTGTCCCCCGTACCGAACGATCTGACGCAGCTCGCCACCCGGGCCGGCACCCGCGCCTCCGTCGTCCGCGCGCTCGAACGGCTCGACCGGTTCACGCTCCAGACCGCCGAGGCGCTGGCCGTGGCTCCGGACCCCGCCCCGTATCCCGTACTCCTCGCCCTGCTCACCGGCGACGACGGCGACCCGGACATCGAGGCGGCGCTGCCGCGCGCGGTGGACGTGTTGCGCGAACAGGCGCTGGTCTGGGGCGACGAGGACCGGCTGCGGCTGGTGCGGACCGCGCGGGAGCTGCTCGCGCCCTCGGCGCAGCACCCGTCCCCGACCGGTCTCGGGCCGACCGTCGCCGAGGCCACGGCCGGGATGTCGCCCGGCCGGATCCAGGAGATCATCGCGGCGGCCGGGCTGCCCGCGACGCACGACCCGGTCTCGGCGGTGGCGGCGCTGACCGAACTCTTCACCGACCGGGACCGGATGGGGGCGCTGCTCGACACGGCGGCGCCGGAGGCGCTGGCCGTGCTCGACCGGCTGGTCTGGGGTCCGCCGTACGGAGAGGTGACGGCGAACCCGGCCCCGCCGGTGCAGTGGCTGCGCGACCGCGGCCTGCTGCTGCCCGCCTCGCCGCGCACGGTGGTGCTGCCGCGCGAGGCCGCGCTGCATCTTCGGGGCGGGCGGGCGCACCGCGCGCCGGAGCCGCACGCACCGGAACTGTCCGTCCTGCGCGAATACCGTCCACAGGTTGTGGACAGCGCGGCGGCCGGTCAGGCGTACACGGCGCTCGCGACGGTCGAGGAGCTCCTGAAGGGCTGGGACCAGGGCGGCCCCGCCGTCCTGCGCTCGGGTGGTCTGTCGGTACGGGACCTCAAGCGGACGGCCGTCGCGCTGGACGTCTCGGAGCCGGTCGCGGCGTTCTGGCTCGAGCTCTGCTACGGGGCGGGGCTGCTCGCCTCGGACGGCGAGGCGGACGAGCGGTACGCGCCGACGCCCGCGTACGACGACTGGCTGGACCTGCCCGCGGCCGAGCGGTGGGCGGGGCTCGTCACGGCCTGGCTGATGGGGACGCGTACCCCCGGCCTGGTCGGCGGCCAGGACGGGAAGGGCCGCGCGCTGTCGGCGCTGGGCCCGGACCTCGACCGAGGCGCGGCGCCGGAGGTACGGCGGCGGGTGCTCACCCTGCAGGCCACGCTGCCGCCGGGCTCGGCGGCGGACCCCGAGGCGCTGCTGGCGCGACTGCGGTGGGAGCGACCGCTGCGGACCGCGGCGGCCAGGCCCGCGGGGCCCGCGGGGCCGGGAGCCGGTACGGGCCCCCAGATGGGTGCGGCACCCGGCACGGGCGGCAGGGGGATGGGCCCCGGCGTCGGCACAGGCGTGGGCGCGGGCGGCGGCAGGGGCATGGGCGTCGGCACGGGCGCGGGCGCGGATTCGGGGCAGGCCACCGACCTTCGCTCCCGACTCGCCCTGTGGACCCTCTCCGAGGCCGAGCTGCTCGGGATCACCGGCCGCGGGGCCCTCGCCTCGCCCGCCCGGGCGCTGCTCAACCTGCCCCTCGCGGAGGCCGCGGCCGAGCCGGTGGCCGTCCACGGCGTCGAGCTGTCCGTCGCCGCCTCCCGGGCCGCGACCCTGCTCGCGCCGCTCCTCCCCGAGGCCGTCGACCACGTACTGCTCCAGGCCGACCTCACGGCGGTCGCGCCCGGGCCGTTGCAGCGCCCGCTCGCCGACACGCTCGCCGTGCTCGCGGACGTGGAGTCGAAGGGTGGCGCGACCGTCTACCGGTTCACGGCCGGCTCGGTGCGCCGCGCGCTCGACGCCGGACGGAGCGCATCCGATCTGCACGACTTCCTGACGGCGCACTCCCGTACGCCGGTTCCGCAGCCCCTCGCGTACCTCATCGACGACGTGGCGCGGAAACACGGCCATCTGCGGATCGGCGCCGCCTCCGCCTATGTCCGCTGCGACGACGACGCGCTCCTCGGCGAGATCCTGGCCGACAAACGGTCCGCGTCGCTGCGGCTGCGCCGCCTCGCGCCGACCGTCCTCGCCGCCCAGACGGACCCGGCCGCGCTGCTCGACGGGTTGCGTTCGATGGGGTACGCCCCGGCCGCCGAGTCCGCGGAGGGCGATGTCCTGATCACCCGCGCCGACGCCTACCGGACCGGCGCCCGCACCGCGCCCGTCCCCGTCCCCGACGGCCCGCCCGCCCCGGACACGACCCTGCTCAGTGCGGCGGTCCGCGCGATCCGGGCCGGAGACCTCGCCTCGACGGCCGTCCGCAAGGAGCGCCCCGAGGGCGGCCCCGCACCGGCCGCCGGCGAACTCCCCCGCACCTCCCCCGCCGAGACCCTCGCCACGGTCCAGGCCGCCGCGATGACCGGCTCGGCCGTCTGGATCGGCTATGTGAACGCGGAGGGCGCGGCCAGCCAGCGGGTCATCGCCCCGGTCCGGGTGGAGGGCGGCTTCGTGACGGGTTACGACCACACGGCGGACGAGGTCCGCACGTACCCCCTACACCGCATCACGGGCGTCGCGGAACTGGCGGACGACCAGGTCTAGGACTCCCGGGACCTGGATTCGCAGGGCCAGGACTCTCTGCGCCAGGTCTCCCGGGACCGGCACACCCACCGGCATCGGCGGCCCTTCAGGCACACTGGAGATTTGGCCGTCGCGGCACTCGCGTCACGGCACGGCGGGAAGGACCCTGAAGGCGTGAACGGACCACTCATCGTCCAGAGCGACAAGACGCTGCTCCTGGAGGTCGACCACGAGCAGGCCGAGGCCTGCCGGCGAGCCATCGCGCCCTTCGCGGAGCTGGAGCGGGCGCCCGAGCACATCCACACCTACCGGGTGACCCCGCTCGGGCTGTGGAACGCCCGGGCCGCCGGGCACGACGCCGAGCAGGTCGTCGACGCGCTGGTGGAGTTCTCCCGCTACCCCGTGCCGCACGCGCTCCTCGTGGACGTCGCCGAGACCATGGCCCGCTACGGCCGGCTCACCCTCTCCAAGCACCCCACCCACGGTCTCGTCCTCACCACCACCGACCGGCCCGTCCTCGAGGAGATCCTTCGCTCGAAGAAGGTCCAGCCGCTGGTCGGCAACCGGATCGACCCTGACACCGTCGCCGTGCACCCCTCCGAGCGCGGGCAGATCAAGCAGACGCTCCTGAAGCTGGGCTGGCCGGCCGAGGACCTCGCCGGTTACGTGGACGGCGAGGCGCACTCCATCGAACTCGCCGAGGACGGCTGGGCGCTGCGCCCGTACCAGAAGCAGGCCGTCGAGGGCTTCTGGCACGGCGGCTCCGGGGTCGTCGTGCTGCCCTGTGGAGCGGGAAAGACGCTGGTCGGCGCCGGTGCGATGGCGCAGGCGAAGGCCACCACGCTGATCCTGGTGACGAACACCGTCTCGGCCCGTCAGTGGAAGCACGAGCTGGTGAAGCGGACCTCGCTGACCGAGGACGAGATCGGTGAGTACTCCGGTACGAAGAAGGAGATCCGGCCGGTCACCATCGCCACGTACCAGGTCCTGACGACCAAGCGGAAGGGCATCTACCCGCACCTGGAGCTCTTCGACTCCCGCGACTGGGGCCTGATCGTCTACGACGAGGTGCATCTGCTGCCCGCGCCGGTCTTCAAGTTCACCGCCGACCTGCAGGCCCGGCGGCGGCTCGGGCTCACGGCCACCCTGGTCCGGGAGGACGGGCGCGAGTCGGACGTGTTCTCGCTGATCGGCCCGAAGCGCTTCGACGCGCCGTGGAAGGAGATCGAGGCGCAGGGGTACATCGCGCCCGCCGACTGCGTCGAGGTCCGGGTCAATCTGACGGACTCCGAGCGGCTCGCGTACGCGACGGCGGAGACGGAGGAGAAGTACCGCTTCTGCGCGACGACGGCGACGAAGCGGAAGGTGACGGAGGCCCTGGTGAAGAAGTTCGCCGGGCAGCAGATCCTCGTCATCGGCCAGTACATCGACCAGCTGGACGAGCTGGGCGAGCATCTGGACGCGCCGGTCATCAAGGGCGAGACGTCGAACGCGCAGCGCGAGAAGCTCTTCGACGCGTTCCGCGAGGGCGAGATCAGCGTCCTGGTCGTCTCGAAGGTCGCCAACTTCTCGATCGACCTGCCCGAGGCGACGGTCGCGATCCAGGTCTCGGGCACGTTCGGCTCGCGCCAGGAGGAGGCCCAGCGCCTCGGCCGGGTGCTGCGCCCGAAGGCCGACGGCCACCAGGCGCACTTCTACTCGGTGGTCGCACGGGACACGATCGACCAGGACTTCGCGGCCCACCGCCAGCGGTTCCTGGCCGAGCAGGGGTACGCGTACCGGATCATCGACGCGGACGAACTGATGGCGGGCGAAGGGCAGGCGGGCTAGGGCCTGTCCGGCGGATCGGGGTCGGACAGGCCCTGATCCGCCGGTGCCTGGGCTACGTGCTCGGCGTCCACTCGTAGCGGCGGGTGCCGGGCACGAGGGTGCAGAGCAGGGCGTGGCCCTCGGGGCTGAACCCCACGCCGAGGTACTCCTCGGCAGTGCAGGGTGTGTACGCCGTGGGGCCGTCGGGATCGGGCGGGCCGATGATGGTGTCCGCCGGAACCGTCCGGGGCGGCGGGCTCTCACCGCCCTTGTCCTCGGTACCGGTGGCGTTCAGCAGGATCGTGGCCGCCACCGCGGCCGCGATTCCGCCTGCCGCCCACGCGAGGTAACGGCGCCGGACGGGCCCCCGCGCGGGCGGGCCGGGCGGAACGGGTGGAACGGCCGGGGCGGGCGCGGTGACGGACCCGGCGGCGGGCACGGCTGGGGCAGGCGCGGTGACGGGCACGGCCGGAGCGGGCACGGCGGCGGGCACGGCTGGGGCGGGCACGGCTGGGGCGGGCACGGCCGGAACGGGCACGGCCGGAACGGGCACGGCCGGAACGGGCACGGCTGGGGCGGACGCGAACGGGGCCGCCTCGGCAGGCGGGGCCTCGCCGATCTGGTCCGGGACGACGAAGGGCTCGTCCGCCCAGAGCACCGGCCACCGCTCGGGGCCGAGTGCGGCCCGCGCGCGGGCGATCTCGTCGCGGGCCGCCGCGGCCGTCGGACGGTCCGCCGGGCGGTCGGCGACCATCGTGGCGACGAGGGCGGACGGGCCGCCCAGGGCGCGCAGGACGAGTCCGGCCGCGTAGACGTCCTGGGCGGGTGAACTGCCCGCCCCGGCACGGACCTCCGGTGCGAGGTAGTCCGGGGTGCCCGCCACGAAGCCGGGCGAGGTGAGCTGGAGGTACGGCAGTACCCGGGCCACGCCGAAGTCGCCGAGGAAGACGTGCGGGCGGCCCTCACCGGTCGCCGCGAGCAGCACGTTGGAGGGTTTCACGTCGCGGTGGCAGAGCCCGGCCGCGTGGACCGCCGCGAGCGCGTCGAGCAGCTGCTCGGCGATCAACAGACCGACAGCGGGAGGTAGTTCGCCGTAGTCTGCGAGCAGTCCGGCCAGGGTGCCGCCCCGGACGAGCGGGAGCACCAGCCAGGCCTCGCCGTCGCGGACGAACCAGTCGACCGGGGTGAGGACGTGCGGGTGCCCGAGGCGTACCGACTGTTCGCAGACGAGACGGAGCAGCGACTCGACGTCGGCGCTCCCGGACACCTTGACCGCGACCTCGCCGGTCTCCCCCACCGAGCCCGCCTCCGCGCGCGAGGCGCGCGTGTCGACGGCCCGCCAGACCGTTCCCTGCGCCCCGCGCGCGAGCGGCGCGACGAGCCGGTACCGGTCGGCGAGCATCCCCCCTGCTTCCACGCCGGGAAGCGTACTCCCTTGCGTGGAACGGACGTTCAGGATCCGGCGAGGGTGAGCACCACCGTCTCGCCGCTGGTCGTGATCTGCACGGCGTTCGCGCCCTTGGTGGCGGTGAAGGTGCCGGCGATGTCCACCACGGTGTAGCCGGATCCCTCGAGCGCCGAGCGGTACTCGTCCAGGACGCCGTCGGGGTTGGGCGTGCGATACGTCAGGACGTAGGCGCCGGCGCCCCCGGTCACGGAGGTCAGCTCGCCCGACGGCAGCGGCAGTCCGGCGGGCAGGTCCTTCGGCGGGGCCACCTTGCCCGAACCGGAGTCCGCGCCCCCGTCCGCACCGCCCTCGGTCGGGTCGGCGGCGGGGGCGGAGGTCGCGGGGGCGGTCGCCGTGCCGCCCTTGGCGTCGGAACCGTCGCTTCCGCAAGCGGTGAGCCCGAGACCGGCGACTAGGACGGCGGCAAGAAGTGAAGAGGTGCGCTTCCAGGGCATGGTGACGACCAATCAGCTAGTGGATGCCTTCGGCCAGAGATTGACACATGAAAACTTCCTTTGACAAGTGTCAATCGATCCTTCTAGCGTGCCCGTATGGACCAGACCACGACCGCCCGCAATCTGGAACTCCAGCGTCAGTGGTACGGCGCCCCTCTGGGCGAGCTCTGCCGGGATCTGTGCGCCCTGTTCGGGGTGACGCAGTCGGGTCTCGCGGAGATCCTCGGCGTCTCCCCGGCCATGCTCAGCCTCGTGATGCGCGGCCAGCGGGCCCGGATCGCCAACCCCGACGCCGCGGCCCGCCTCTCGGCCACCCTTCACCTCGCCCACGAGGTCCGGGCCGGCACGGTGCCGCCCGGGGCCGTGGCGGGACGGCTCGACGAGGTGCGTGCCAACCGGACGCCCGGGCAGGAGTCGATGGGCACCGCCGTGTCCGCGTCGCCTGGCGCCGAGGCCGGCGATCTCTCGCCCGACGCCGAACTCCGGTTCGTCTCGCGACTGCGCGACCTGCTCACGTCCACGGCCGGCGCGGTCGACATCCTGGACGCCGCCGACCTCGTCGCGACCCGCCATCCCGGCCTCGCCGAGATTCTGCGCACCTGCGGGGCGGGCCGTACGGACGAGGCGGTGGCCCTGGTGCGCCGCCTGACCACACCCGGTCACTGACCCCCCGGCCGCCGAAAACCGCCGGGACGCGGTCAGTCCATGAGGGCGACGAGCGGGGCGAGCACGGCGAGGGTGTACTCGGCGGCGACCGCTACCGCTCGCGCCCGGTACGTCAGCGTCGCGTGGGGCGCCGCGGCGGCGGCCAGTCCGGTCACGGCGCCGACTGCCAGGGTCCAGAAGGCCATGGTGACGAAGACGCCGCCGCGGCCGTCTCCGGAGATCGCGTCGCCGAGCACGACGATCATGGTCAGGACCAGAGAGAGGATCAGGGCGAGCAGGCCGCCGAGCGCGAGGAAGCGGAGCGCGCGGGTGGAGGGCGAGGTGGGCTCGGGGGCGTGGGCGGTCGTCGTCATGTGCCGATCACATCAGCCGGGGCGGGGCGGCGGCATGGGCCCTTGTACTCACCTCGGAGCCTGATCCGTACTCAGACCGAAGGCCCGGTCCATGTCACGGACCGGGCCTTCGGGGGTGCGGCCGTCAGACGGCCGGGTTGAGGACCAGCTTCGCCTTGTTGTTCGCGGCGTTCGGGTCGTGCGGGAAGCCGCTGCCGTACGACGGCTTCAGCGTGATCGCGCCCTTCGCACCGGTGACGACGGTGTCGACGCGCAGGTCGAACGGGAACGTCACGGTCTGCTTCTCGGCCACCCAGATCGGGAGCTGGCACAGGTAGCGCGGAGCGCCGGTGCGCTGCTCGCTCTCCCACCAGCCGCCGTCCGCGGTGCGCGGCTCGCAGGCGTCCGGCACGGCCGTGACGGTGGCGCCCCGCGGGACGGTGACGTCGACGGAGCCGACCGGCTCGCCGGAGCCGAGGTTGGCGATCCAGGCCGGGCCGCGGTTGCGGAAGGTCACGTCGGCGCGCACGGTCTCGCCGGCGGCGGCGGTGAGCCGCGCGCCGCGGACCGCGAAGTCGGCGGTGTTGGTGGCGCTGATCGAGGCGATCGCGCCGTGGCCCTCCGGCGACAGGTTCTCGACGCCACCGCCGGGCCGGACGCCCATGTCGATGCGCTCGGCGAACGCGAACGGTGCGACCTTCGCCTGCAGCGGCGACGGCAGGGTGAACGAGCCGCCCGGCTCGACGACGTCGTCGAAGGCGCAGTCCACCATGGTGATCGCCTTGATCGTGCCCTCGCCGAGCGGCGTGCTGGTGCACTGCGGGGCGATGGCGCCGACGTCGAGTCCGCGCGAGACGTAGAAGGAGACCTGGACGCCGTCGGCCCGCTCGTTGCCGTTGTTGACGACGGAGAACGGCACGGGCACGGTGCTGCCCGGCGTGACGCCCGACACCGGCGTGGGCTGGTTCAGGATCAGGTCGGGGCCGGAGGCGACCCGGACGGTGCTCCAGTTCTCGGACGCCGTGAGCACTCCGCCCTCGCCCGTCGTCGTGGCCGTCGCCCGGTAGGTGATCTGGCCGCCGGCGCCGACGTCCACCCCGGACGCCGCCCGGACCTTCAGGTGGACCTGGGCGAAGCCCGTCAGCGGGACCTCGGGGAAGGAGCACACGGCGGTCGTGCCGGTCGGCGCGCAGTTCTCGGGCCAGGTGACCTCGGCCAGGCCGGCCAGGCCGGAGACGTCGACGGTGAGCCGGCCGTCGGTCACGCGGTAGGTGTCGTTGTCGTGCGAGAGGCCCAGGGCGACGGTGGTGGCCGGGGTCTGCGTGCCGCTGTCGGCGGCCTTGGGCAGCACGACCTCGTACGGCGCCGTGATCCACAGCTGGTCGCTGTCGGCAGCAGCCGGGGTGGCAGCCATGCCGACCGTGAACAGACCCGCTGCGGTGACGCAGGCGCCGAGTCGTGCGACGCGGCCGGCGGAAGGCTTTCTCATGATCTCCTCTGTCCTCTGTGCTCCGTGGGGAGACGGCGGTGCGAAGAGGAGACCTCCGAGGACGGGTGAAAGTTGCACGGTCCGCCGACGCAATGTCGATCAGCCGGTCCGTCGATCAGCCCGAGTCGTACGCGGGCCGCGGGTTCCGCACCCCCGCCTCCTCGTCGTACGCGCCGAGCAGGACGACGCTCACCGCGGCGCCGCCGAAGGCGCGTATCGCGCGCAGGGCGAAGGCCAGGCGATGGAAGTGGGGGACGTGGGAGACACCAGGGGTCAGGCTCGCTGTGGTCATGGTTCCATGATGGATTTCGGACATACCGAACACATCGGCCCCGGGGTGGAACCTGGGTACGCCTCCGGTCGGACCCCGTCCCCTACGGGTCGTCCCGTCGCCCCGTCCCGCCCGTCCCTCCGCCCCGTCCCGCCCGTCCCGCCGCGAAAAACCATTCGCCCGCGGTGGTACGCGGAAGCTACACTCTCCGACTTCCCCGCCTCCCTCCGTGGAGAGTCGCCGTCCGGTCGGAAACCGGCGGCCGCCCTGACATGCCACCCCGCGTATCTGGAGGCCCCACCGTGTCCCCGTCCGACCCGCTCGCGCGCGAGCGCGCCCATCTCGCCGACTCCCGCGCCGCGCTGCGTGCCATGCGCGAGGACGCCGAGGCGCTCGACATCAAGGACGTCACCGCGAACTGGGTCAACGCCGTCGTCCTGCAGGCGCAGATCGAGGAGCGGATCAAGGCGCTGGCCGACCTCTCCCACACCCCGCTGTTCTTCGGCCGGCTCGACTACCTGCACACCACGCAGGAGGGGCAGCGCTTCTACATCGGCCGGCGCCACGTCCACGACGCCCAGGGCGACCCGATGGTGATCGACTGGCGCGCCCCGGTGTCGCAGCCGTTCTACCGGGCGTCGAAGAAGGACCCGCAGGACGTCGGGCTGCGGCGCCGGTTCGGCTACACCGGCGGCGAGCTCACCGCGTACGAGGACGAGCACCTCTCCGACCCCGAGGAGCTGGAGCGCACGAGCAAGCTGCTCCAGGCGGAGATCGAGCGGCCGCGCGTGGGTCCGATGCGGGACATCGTCGCCACCATCCAACCCGAGCAGGACGAGATCGTCCGCTCCGGGCTCTCGGGCACCGTCTGCGTGCAGGGCGGCCCGGGCACCGGAAAGACGGCCGTGGGTCTGCACCGGGTCGCGTACCTCCTCTACGCCCACCGGGAGCGGCTGGCCCGCACCGGCACGCTGGTCATCGGCCCGAACCGGTCCTTTCTGCACTACATCGAGCAGGTCCTGCCCGCGCTCGGCGAGTTGGAGGTGCGCCAGGCGACCGTCGACGACCTCGTGGCCCATGTCGAGGTGCGAGGGACGGACGAGGCGGCGACGGCGGTCGTCAAGGGCGACGCGAGGATGGCGGAGGTGCTGCGGCGGGCGGTCCGCTCGCACGTCACGCTGCCCACAGAGCCGCTGATGGTGGTGCGCGGCTCGCGCCGGTGGCGGGTCCCCGCGTACGAACTGGAGGAGATCGTCCGCGAGTTGCTGGACCGGGACATCCGTTACGGCGCCGCGCACGACGCGCTCCCGCAGCGCATCGCGCACGCGGTCCTGGTGCGGATGGAGCAGGCGGGCGAGGCTCCGGACGACCGCGTGCAGGACGCGGTGGCCCGCAACGCGGCGGTGAAGGCGGTCGTGAAGGCGGTCTGGCCCGCGGTCGACCCGGCGAAGCTGGTGCTGCGGCTGCTGAGCGACGCCGAGTTCTTGGCGGAGCACGCGGCGGACGTCCTGACGGAGGACGAGCAGAAGCTGCTGCTGTGGGCGAAGCCGGCGCGCAGCGTGAAGTCGGCGAAGTGGTCGGCGGCGGACGCGGTCCTGATCGACGAGGCGAAGGACCTGGTGGAGCGCACGCACTCGCTCGGGCACGTGGTCCTGGACGAGGCGCAGGACCTGTCCCCGATGCAGTACCGGGCGGTGGGGCGCCGCTGCACGACCGGATCGGCGACGATCCTGGGCGACCTGGCGCAGGGTACGACCCCGTGGGCGACGGAGAGCTGGGCCCAGGCACTCGGGCATCTGGGGAAGCCGGAGGCCGTGGTGGAGGAGCTGACCGCCGGTTTCCGTGTGCCGCGCGAGGTCATCGCGTACGCGTCCCGGCTGCTGCCGCACATGTCCCCGGGCCTGGCGGCCGTCGAGTCGGTCCGTGAGAACCCGGGCTCGCTGACGGTCCGGCCGACCGAGGCGGCGGAGCTCGACGCGGCGGTGGTGGCGGCCTGCCTGGAGTCCCTGGAGCACGAGGGCTCCATCGGTCTCATCGCCGCCGACGCGCGGATCGCGCCGCTCGCCGAGGCGCTGACGGCGGCGGGACTCTCGTACCTCTCCCCCGGCGAGGAGACGACGGCCGAGTCCCGGCTGACGCTGGTCCCGGCCTCGCTGGCCAAGGGTCTGGAGTACGACTACGTGGTCCTGGACGACCCGGCGGCGGTGGTGGACGGCGAGCCGGACGAACGGACGGGTTTGCGGCGGCTGTACGTGGCGCTGACGCGTGCGGTCTCGGGCCTGACGGTCCTTCACTCCTCGGCGCTGCCTCCGCAGCTGGCCCAGGACAGGCTCTAGGAGCGGAGGAAGGCGCGGACCCCCTGGGACACCGTGTCGTCACCGAGCAGGGCGTTGTGGTCGAGGCAGCCGGCGGCGTTGTTCGTGGCGCCCGTGAGCGGCACGCTGCTGTCGGGGTTGATGACCTCGTCGCAGTTCGACCACCACGTGGCGTAGCGCACGGCCCCGGGTGTCTCGTCGCCCTCCGCGAGCCGCTTCTGCACGTACGAGCCGGGGGTCATGTCGCGGCATGCCTGGTCCCACAGCGCGCAGGCCCACGCGGTGCCGGTGCCGTGGTTGGGGCCGGCGAGCGAGACCCAGTGGGCCACGGAGGACTGGCCCGCGCCGTCGAACTTCACGTACCAGCGGCTGACGAGGCTGCCGAAGGAGTGGGCGACGAGGTCGACCCGGCTCGCGCCGGTCTGCCGCTTGACGTTCTCGACGTAGGCGGCGAGTTCTCCGGCGATGACCTCGTTGACGGACCGGTGGGTGTCGTAGCCGAAGGAGAACAACTCGGCGTCGGTGTATCCCTCGGCCTTGAGGTCCTCGCGCAGGCCACCCCATACGCCGGGGTCGGCGTTGTAGCCGTGCACGAAGACAACGGGGGTGCGGGTGGCGGCGGCGGCCCCCGCGGGCGCCTGGGCGAGGAGGAGCGACAGCAGGGCGAGCAGCGGAACGATCGCAACACGAAGCCTCGACACGCTTCCCCCTACGAAGTGTTACGCACGAGTAGTCAGGAGCATGGTGGGGCCGGAGGACGTGAATGAACAGCCCTGTGCAGGCGCGGAGTTCAGGCCCCCGTCGTCCCGTACTCCGGCAGGGCCTGGAACAGCGCGCGGCGGGCGACCGCGGCAAGGACGGGGTTGGTGACGCGGTAGTAGTGCTCGGTCACCAGGCCCCAGCCGAGCGCCCAGCCCCGGCCCCGGGCCCACGTCGCGTCGTCGACCTGGGCGGCCTCGCGGAACAGCGGGCGGGTCTCGGGCGTGAGGAGCGTCCAGGCGGCCATCATGTCGCAGGCCGGGTCGCCGGTGCCGACGCCGCCGAAGTCGATGACGGCGCTGAGCCGCCCCTCCCGGGTCAGCAGGTTGCCGGGCAGCAGGTCGCCGTGTATCCAGACGGGCTCGCCGTCCCACTGCGGAAGGCGGAGCACCGACTCCCATGCCTCGGTCGCGGCGGCGCCGTCGACCGTGCCGTCGGCGCCGAGGTCGCGAAGGGCACGGTCGATGTAGTCGCCTGTCCACTCGGTGACCTTGCCGCCCCGGAAGGACTTCGGCCCTCCAGTGGCGTCCACGCTCCGCAGGGCCACGCCGAAGCGGCCCAACTCCACGGCGGCGTGGGCGAGATCGGCGAGGGGCTCGTCGAAGGCGTTGGCGCCGTCGAGCCAGCCGTACACCGACCAGGGCAGCGCGAAGTACTCCCCCGGGACGCCCGCGCCCAGCGGCACCGGAACGGGCAGCGGGAGGTGCGGGGCGAGGTGCGGCAGCCAGCGCTGCTCCTTGCCGATGGCCCGGGCGCTGTCGGCGGTCTTCGGCAGCCGGACGACCATCGAGTCGCCGAGGCGGAACATGTCGTTGTCCGTGCCCGCCGACGGCACGTGCGTGACGGGCAGTTCCGCCCACCGCGGGAACTGGGCGGCGATGAGTCTGCGCACGAGGTCGACCATGGCCGGGAGGGTAGCCAGCGGGGAGTCGGCCGGGCCATCGAATTACGGTGGGGGCGGCGCGACCGCGAGAAGGGTGGAACACGATGTCAGGGACGACCGTCGTCACCGGCGGCAGCCGCGGGATCGGCGCCGCGACCTGCGTACGCCTGGCGGCCGAGGGGCACGATCTGGTGCTCGGGTACGTACGCGACGCCGGCGCCGCCGAGGAGACGGCGCGGGCCGTCCGGGCGGCGGGCGCACGGTGTGTCGTGGTGCGGGCGGACACGTCGGTGGAGGCGGACGTGGAGCGGCTGTTCGACATGGCGGAGGCCGAACTCGGCCCGGTGACCGGCCTGGTCAACAACGCGGGCGTGACGGGCCCGCTGGGCCGCCTCGCGGACGCCTCGACCGAGGACCTGCGCCGGGTGGTGGAGGTCAACCTCCTCGGCTACCTGCTGTGTTGTCGCCGGGCAGCGCGTGACATGGCGGGGCACGGTGGTGGGGCGATCGTGAACATCTCCTCCGCCGCCGCCACGCTCGGCAGCCCCGGCGACTACGTCCACTACGCGGCGACGAAGGCGGCGACCGACGCCCTGACCGTGGGCCTCTCCAAGGAGCTCGGCCCGGACGGCATCCGGGTCAACGCGGTCGCCCCGGGGATCGTCGAGACCGACATGCACGCGACGATGGGCGACCCCGACCGCCCGGCGAAGGCCGCGGCCACGATCCCCCTGGGCCGCCCGGGCCGCCCGTCGGAGATCGCGGCGGCGGTGTCCTGGCTGCTCTCCCCGGACGCGTCGTACACGACGGGCGCGATCCTGAGGGTCTCGGGCGGCCGGTAACCCCGCCGGGCGCGGTCCTCAGGCAGTGTCCTCCGAGGGCGTTTCGGGCTTGGTGTGGAGGATCTCGCGGGCCTGCTCGGCGGCGCGGGCGGTGCTCTCGGAGACGAAGTCGAGGAAGCGGGCGACGTTTTCGAGGCGGGTGCCGGCCGGGGTGTGGGGGCCGAGGACGCCGACGCCCTGCCGTGCGGTCTCGACGAGCTGGGCGGTGGCGCGGGCGCTGGCCATCATCGACTCGTACCAGATGTTGTCGTCGACGATGTAGCGCTCGCGGCGGCGTTCGTCGCGTTCCCTGCGGACCATGCCCTGGTTCTCGAGGAACGCGATCGCCTTGGAGACGGACGCCGGGCTGACCTGGAGGCGCTGGACGAGTTCGGACGCGGTGAGGCTGCCGGAGTCGGTGAGGGTGAGGCAGGCCATCACCCGGGACATCATCGTGGGCATGCCCGACGCCATGATGACGGTGGTGAACAGCTCCTCGTACTCGCGCACCGCCTCGGCGTCGCGCCCATGGGGCTGCGCGGGCGCCTGCGGGTCCCGGGGCGCGGCCTGCCTGCGGCGGTGCGCGCGGCGTTCGGTGGCACGGTGGGCCAGGTCGGCGCGGTAGGCGGTCGGGCCGCCGTTGCGCATCACCTCACGCGTGATCGTCGAGGTCGGACGCTCGAGGCGGCGGGCGATCTCGGCGTAGGGGAGGCTGTCGGCCAGCCCCAGCGCGATCTGCTGGCGTTCCTGCTGGGTGAGTCTGCCTCCCGGCATCGCGATCTCCTTGGTGATCCTTCGTGGCGGTCCTGACCCCACTATAGCGTTCACTCTCTACCCATTGCAATGCACAGCGAATCTGTCGTTGCGTTACTTTCTAGCCCGTTGCAACAATTTCCCCGCGTTGACCTGCATTGATAGTGATTCTGCGCAACGAGTTCGTTGCGCGATACTCGAATGCAACGTAGCTTTTCCGTCATCGGAAACGACGACACGCACAGGAGAGCATGATGCAGAAGTTCGACACCACCGCCCCGATCGCCGCCGTCCTGCACATCCCCGCCGGACGCATCCGCCTCGTCGCCGCCGACCGGGCCGACACCACCGTCGAGGTCCTGCCCGCCGACGCCGCCAAGAGCCGCGACGTCAAGGCGGCCGAGCAGACCGACGTCACCTACGCCGACGGCGTCCTGCGGATCGAGGCCCCGGCGGCGAAGAACCAGATCCTCGGCAACTCCGGCTCCGTCGAGGTCACCGTCCATCTGCCCGCCGACTCCCGCATCGAGGCCAGGACCGGCAGCGCCGAACTCCGCACCGCCGGACGCCTCGGCGACATCGCCTTCGACGGCGCCTACCGCCACATCACCATCGACGAGGCCGCCGGCGTCCGCCTCACCGCGATCGAAGGCGACGTCGAGATCGGCCGCCTGACCGGCCCCGCGGAGATCACCACCGCACGAGGCGACATCCGGATCGCCG